>JALEIY010000171.1 GCA_022769785.1 Eubacterium sp. | reverse complement strand
GCCCTCCAAAGAAAATACATGACGCCCTGTCCTTTTGCCTGAGAGATTGGCAGCAAACCTGCCGTACACCTTCGGCGCTTTCCGTTATGGTAAAGACTCTCCAGAGTAATGCTGTATTGATATAAATAACGAACATATAGAGATTATCACATACTTTTTAATAAATCAATATTTTTTCTTAAAAAAATTAGGTATATTTCCGTAAAACATCATAATCGAAAAAGACAGAAATAAAAAACGAAAGGCAGAAGTGATACCTTGGAAAAAAAGGTGATTTTTGTTATGATTATTTTGTGGAACCCGTTTATGTCATACTACAGGATAAAGGAAGAAAAAATGAACATTACAAAAATCGTAATCACCGGCGGTCCCTGCGGCGGAAAATCGACTGCCATGGACAAAATAAAAGAAAGGTTTTCCCCAAAAGGATATAAGGTTTTGCTCATCCATGAAACGGCCACAGAGCTGATTTCCGGAGGGATTGCCCCATGGACCTGCGGGACAAATCTGGATTATCAGAAATGTCAGATGAAGCTTCAGATGGAGAAAGAGGCATTGATTGAAAAAGCCGCCCGGACGATGGAGGAAGACCGGGTGCTTATTGTGTGCGACCGTGGAACCATGGACAATAAAGCGTATCTGAGTGAACAGGATTTTACTTCTCTTCTTACCTATATCGGGATGACCGAAGAAGAATTATATAAGGAATATGCAGCCGTTTTTCATCTGGTGACTGCTGCAGACGGAGCAGAGCAGTTTTATACCACAGCCAATAATTCATCAAGGATTGAGACACCAAAAGAGGCGATTGCTGTGGATAAGCGGTTAAGAAATGCATGGGAAGGGCATCCACATTTAACGGTAATTGAGAATACGTCAGATTTTGAGACAAAAATCAGTACCTTATTATCTGAAATGGAATTTTTTTTAGAGAATAACAGAAAATGATTTATTTTTGGACATTTTTTCCTTTTTGTGCTATCCTTTTTTATTGATATGATATTTTACAAAAAGAGGGAGTTTTTCGATGAAAAAAATCATTATACTTGCCGGGGCAATCGGCCTGTCTTTTTCTGCTATTTTTGTGAGACTGGCCAATGCAAACAGCGTGGCACTGGCATTTTACCGGATGTTTTTTGCGGCGGCACTTTTAGTGCCGGTTGCTTTGTGGAAGCACAAAGAAGAAATAAAGCATATTACAGGAAAGCAGTGGCTGCTTTGTGCAGTCAGCGGAATCTTTCTGGGATTTCATTTTACCTGCTTTTTTGAAAGTCTGGATTATACGACCATTGCCTCAACCACAGTTCTTGTTGATACGGAAGTGTTTTTTGTGACGCTGATTGGATGTCTGTTTGAGAAGGAAAAAATCACGCTGCAGGGAATCATCGGTATCCTGCTGGCTTTTTCCGGAAGTCTGATTATTACGCTTGGAGCTGCCGGCGAGTCTTCGAATATGGTTCTCGGAGATGCGCTTGCACTGATTGGCGCGGTGTTTATTGCCATCCATGTCCGAATGGGAAAGCATTGCCGTACGAATATTTCCACAACAGTATACACTGCTATAGTATACTTCTTTGCGGCGGTGTGTCTTGGGGTGGAGATGATGCTTCGCGGCATCTCTTTTGGAGGCTATGACAGCTACAATTATTTGCTGGCTCTTGGACTTACGGTTTTTTGTACCTTCCTTGGCCACAGTATTTTTAACTGGGGACTCAAATACGAAAAAGCGACCTTTGTTTCCATGGCAAAGCTTTTGGAGCCGGTGTTTGCCAGTGCGATGGGAGCGGTTCTTTTCCGGGAGATTCCGGATGTGCGGATGGCCATCGGATGTGTTCTGGTAATTGCAGGTATTGTTTATTACATACTTCGTGGAAATAAAGAAGAAAGTGTTTCAGCGTCCGGACAGGTCCGGTCAGGCGAATAAAGAAGAAATAATAATGATAGAAAAAGGATATCCGGTTTTGTATATTGGATATCCTTCTTTTTTATTCCAGAATAAATTCCGGCAGTGTTTTTAATTTTAAGCGCATTTCTCCGCTGACGTCAATAAGGTCACGGGAGAGCGGTGTCAGTTGCTCCCGGATAACCTGTGTCGGACCGGCTACGCTGACTGTTCCAAGCAGTCTGTTTCCGGAACGCAGAAGAGGAACGGCAATGCTGCTGAATCCCATGGAACGTTCATCCACCTCCAGAGAATAATAATTTTTTTTCTGACGCTCCAGCTCCTCAAGAAGTTCCTCCTGGCAGGAAATGGTATTGGCGGTATAGCATTCATAATTAATGCTTTCCAGAGCAGTCTGCAGATTGTTTGGTGAAAGGTACTGCAGATATAACTTGCCGGAGGAGGTGCAGTGGTAGGACAGCGGCTCGTAAAGCTGCGCGGTAATCCGGTAATGGCTGGCAGGAGGCTGTATGGATTTTACCATATAAATGCTTGACTGACTGACAACCTGAATACTGGAAAATACAGAATATTTCTCGGAAATTCTCTGAAGATATGGTTCCGCGATGTCTACCAGATTCTCCAGATGCCTGGTATCATAAATCAGATTGGATTTCAGAATGAAATATAATCCCAGAGTATAGGTGTTATCGGTTGTATTGTGGATGAGGAGGCCATTTGCGACGAGTGTATTGACAAGACCGCGTACGGTATTAATGTTTAAATCAAGCAGCTCACTGATATGAGAGAGCGTGAGGACGGGGGCGTCCTCGTTAAAGCAGTTAAGAATGTTGATGGCTCTCTGAACCGATTGAATACGTTTTTCCATAAAGCGCCTCCCTTGTATATCACATAAAAGACTGACAGGGTATCCACAGAAACGGGATACCCTGTTTTTTTCCTATAGACAGTTATTTTTCCAGACGTCCCCGTGCAACACCGTTCATAAAATACAGGGCAAAATAGTTAGCGGTATGCGGTCCGATCTGTGGTCCGTTGGCTTCCGGATAAATCTCCACGAAGTCAAAGGAGCAGGCACCGGCAGCACCACATTCGTTAATCATCATGCCAAGCTCAAAAGAGGTTAATCCGCATGGGTCGATAGGACCGTTTGGATTGGCAGCACCCTCAAGGGCATCGGAACAAATGGTTATGTAAAGCACATCGGTATCTTTTTTGGCAATTTCCAGTGCTTTTGCGATAGCAGCCTTATAACCGATTTCCTTGACCTCTTTGGCAGTAATCACGGTTGCGCCGTATTTTTTTGCTTCTTTTCGTTCCTGCGGATGATTTCTCGGTCCGCGGATACCGAGATGAACAATCTTGGTCGGATCCATATTTTCATCCTGGTATAAACGGTTAAATGGTGAGCAGCGGGCATAAGGGTCGTCACCGAAAGCCGGATAGTTATCCAGATGAGCATCAAAATGGATGACACCTACTCTTTTTTTATGTCTTTTTGCAAGAGTCTGAATCAGCGGATAGGAAATACCGTGGTCGCCGCCGAAAACAATCGGAATATTGCCTGCGTCAATCATGTCGGCATATTTTTCACGAATCTGGTTAAAGGTAAATTCGTAATCGCCGTTTCTTACAGCAACATCGCCGTAGTCACAACAGGTCATGGTATCAAAGGTATCAATGTCCCATTCAGGCAGATAGCCGGTGTAGCGTACTGAGGTTTCGCGGATGGCCTTTGGTGCCAGCTCACAGGAGGAAAAGCCTCCGATGGTGCAGCCGCCTTCCCACGGAACTCCGAGTACGGCAAAATCATAGTTTTTCAAATCTTCTTTGTCCTTTGCAGCCGGAAGACCGAGATAGGTGGAAACTCCACTGTAAATCTGCGGATTCGGCATAGGAGCATAAATTGTCGGACGTGTCTCCATTCTATTCACTTACCTTTCGTATAAATTAATATTTTTAATAGACATTGAATAAAGAATTAAATTATTCAATAAAAACAGTGCGCTTGAAAAATAATATAAATATTTTTCAATAATAAAAAACGACAATATAAAAGGAACAACTACATTGTCGTTTGAGAAAATTATAGCATGAGAGTTAAGAATGTCAAGAAAAAGAACAACAAAAACGGCAAAAATGTATAAAAGAATTTGAATGTTGAAGAATCTGTTGACAAGGTAAACAAAAGACAGTATAATTACTACACATGGTAATGTCGACAGAAAAACGACAATGCCGTTTGGCATGCAGAGCAAAGGAGCTGTTTTTTTATTTTGAATCGGGCAGCTCCTTTTCTTTTATCAGGGAGATTTTTTGAATATTTATTCAAAATCATGGCCGGATAAGATGTTTTGCATTATTCTTTTTTACCGGTCATCCGGTGTCACCTCACAAAGCAATGGCTGTTTTGTGAGAATAATATCCACATAAGGAGGAAATTCAATGAGAAAGACATGGAAAAAGCTTGCTGCTCTCGGTATGGCAGCAATAATGACAGCAGGTCTTGCAGCCTGCGGCGGCTCAGGAAGCAGTTCTGATGTAATTAAGATTGGTCTGGCAACTCCATTGACTGGTGCCAGTGCACAGGACGGAAAAGCGATCCAAAACGGTGTGAATCTGGCGGTTAAGATGAAAAATGAAGCCGGCGGAATTAACGGAAAGACAATTGAAGTAGTTGCAGAGGATGATAAAGGCGATTCTTCCGAGGCAGCAACCGTTGCGAACAAACTGGCACAGGATGATAGCATTCTGGCAGTGGTAGGACATTTCAACAGTTCCTGTACACTGGCAGGCGCTCCGATTTACAATAATGCGGGCGTTGTTGAGATTTCTCCTGGTTCCAGCTCCGCAGCAGTAACCGATGCCGGTGATTACACCTTCCGTGTTATCACAACAGACGCAGTACAGGGACAGTATCTGGCAGACTGGTGTGTAAACGAACTCGGTTATAAAAACGTAGCTATTTTATACGAAAACAATGACTACGGTCTTGGACTTGCAGATGTTGCTGAGACAGAAACCGGTAAGCTTGGCGCAAAAACTGTTGTAAAAGAGGCTTATGAAGTTGGTTCTACTGATTTCAGTACACTTCTTACAAAAGTAAAAGCTTCCAAGGCAGATGTTCTTGTTATCGGTGGTCTTTACAATGAAACTGCTCTTATCGCAAAACAGATGGAAGACAATGGTCTGGGCGATATGCAGATTATGGGCGTGGATGCCATTTATTCCGGTGCTCTTGTAGATCTTGGCGGTGAAGCAGTAAACGGTATCAAGCTGACTGCTTACTTCTCTGAGGATTCTGACAATGAAAAGAGTCAGGAATTCGTAAAAGCATATCAGGAAGAATATGGCGAGGTTCCTGGAACTTATGCTGCTTATGCGTATGATGCAACTCTTATCGTAATGGACGCTATTGAAAATGCCGGTGAAGACCGTGCAGAGATTCAGAAATATATCTCCAAGATTGACGGCTTTGAAGGTGCTACCGGTGTTGCAACCTTCGACCAGAATGGTGATGTAATCAAAGCCCCTCTCAGAATGGAAATTCAGGACGGCAAATTTACTATCGTTGAGAAATAATCTGTAAGCTTGTCGTATGTGAACAGATTATACAGGAAAGGGTGTTAAATCAATGTTTACCCAACAGTTAATTAATGGAATAACCGTGGGCGGAATCTATGCCCTTATCGCTCTCGGTTATACTATGGTGTATGGTATTTTAAAGATTGTAAACTTTGCCCACGGTGATGTGTTCATGATCGGCAGCTTTCTCGGCCTCCTTCTTGTAAGGAGCGCCGGGATGCCGTTTTATGTGGCATTTCCATTGGCAGCAGCTGCGACAGCAGTGGTAGGTATTTTGATTGAAAGAGTTGCTTACCGACCGATTCGTATGCATGGAGCGGATGCTCTTGCCATATTAATCAGTGCATTGGGTGTTTCTATTTTCCTTGAGAATTTTGCACAGCTTGTGTGGGGAACAGAAACACATTCCTATGTAAAGTTTGTAGAGAAAAAAACCTATAAGTTTGGGGGAATCACACTCTCCAATATTCAGATAGGTGTTATCATTTTGTGTATTGCTCTGATGCTCATACTTTATCTGGTGGTAAATAAAACCAAAATCGGTGTGGCTATGAGAGCAACTTCACAAAGCATTGTTTCTGCGCAGTTAATGGGTATCAATACAGAGAAAATTATTTCCCTTACTTTTGGTGTGGGTTCTGCTCTTGCCTGTGTGGCAGGTATTTTAGTAGGTACCTATTATGATGCGGTTTATCCTCTTGTCGGATATTCTTATGGACTGAAAGCCTTTGCGGCAGCGATTCTCGGTGGTATCGGAAGTATTCCGGGAGCGATGCTCGGCGGTTTCTTAATCGGTATTGTGGAGACGCTGGGAGCAGGTTATATTTCTGCCGGCTACAAAGACGCTTTTGCTTTTGGAATTTTGATTCTTGTACTCATTTTCCGTCCGTCGGGACTTCTTGGCAAGAAACACGTGGATAAGGTATAGGAGGAGATTATGGAAAGACTTGGTAAATATAAAAAACTTGCGGCAGTCCTCGGAATTCTTCTCCTT
>JALEIY010000159.1 GCA_022769785.1 Eubacterium sp. | reverse complement strand
TTGGTGGATTATACTATGTAATGGACTATGCTTGTGGTGTATGGTCAAACGATGCATTTGGTGACAGAGGATGGCTTGCAATCGCTCTTGTTATTTTTACAATCTGGAAACCGGATTTGGGTATTCTCTCCTCGTTCCTTTTTGGTGGTTTATATATTTTATATCTGTATATTCCAACAGGTATGGATCATATGGAATTAAAGGAACTTTATAAGATGCTTCCTTATATTGTTACCCTGGTTGTTCTGGTATTAACCAGTATGAGAAATAAGAGAGAGAATCAACCTCCGGAAAGTCTCGGAACAAATTATTTTAGAGAAGAAAGATAACTTCTAAATGCCTTGATTGAAAATCTTGTCCTCCACCAATTACGGTGGAGGTTTTTAATATACTGTGATTCGTAAGATGGACATCCAATTAGGTGGAAAGCCCATTAATTTCAATGTTTTATTGGATGGATTATACTGTTTGATAACATTCTTTAATTCATAATGAAACAGTCGGAAGTCTGTAGTATCAAGCAAATATTTCAAGGAGATTACCGTTGCGAATAAATCAGACTTCCCCTGCTGATATCTGGAATTTACTTTTGGAATATGCAATTTTTTGTGAGCAATAAGGTCGGGAATGGAATCCTGAGTTCTGGCATTGAATAAACGATTACCATGTGCACAGATATTACGGTATTTGGTGAGAATAACCAGCATCTTTCCAAGTTCATTTCTACCGATGTGATAGATGTCGTTGCAAACAAGGGTTTTACAATGCCCTTTTAAATATCTATACATACTGGCTGTTTCACCAATTGTAAGATCTGTTGTAAGAACCCACAAAGGTACATCCTGATAAGTGTTCATATAATGCGCAACCTGTGGCGATGGGTGATGCCCGTAAATTTTACCATTCATCTTGCGAAAAAGGTATTGTACATCGGATAGATGGTTACCGTAGTCGTAATTATTGATGTCCTGATAAAAAGCAATGCCATTACCATATGTATTGCTAAAGTGATAAGAGATGGAAGATTTTACATGTTTTTGGAAGATTAATATATATTTTAAGAACACGTCCCTTAATTCAGCATCAAATAGGTACAAATTATAGATATCATCAAAGGATGTACCAGGATAAAAGTTATTTGTAGCAGGGTCTTTGAAAATAGCCTTGTA
Source organism: Eubacterium sp. (assembly GCA_022769785.1). Taxonomy (GTDB): domain Bacteria; phylum Bacillota; class Clostridia; order Lachnospirales; family Lachnospiraceae; genus Anaerobutyricum. The sequence continues at coordinate 7,535 of JALEIY010000159.1, read as the reverse complement.
TCCATTGATGAGCCCATAGTAACTGACTTTTTCAAGAACTGTTGTAGCATAAGCTTCATTGTTAATGACTAACTGCTTTTGCTTTAAATATTTAATTTGTGCATGATAATCTAAAAAAGGTTTCTTTTGTAGATTGTTAGCCATCAAAATACCCCCCGATATTTTCTGTATAAATAACAAAACGGCCCCCGCAGGAGCCGCTCGGGTTACGGGCTTCTCAAGTTTCCGTAACTCATTCACTACGAGAAGTATAAGCCATTCTGGACAGAAAGTCAAATGCTTTTTGGTAGTGATGATATATGATATGCAACTCTTGAAATAATTATAACACAAACAAATGTTCGAAACAAGAAAAATATGAGTGAAAATTATTCGGATAAGTTTTGGAAACTGGAAGATAATATCGATAAAAATAATTGGAAGGATAAGGCTGGTTTTTATATGATAAAAATTACTTTACTGAAAACATTATTTTATGAATTGGATCCTGAAAAAATAGAAATTGTAGAACTCAATCATTATAAGGAAAGGATTTTTCACAGAATTGAAAAGTCATTTGACAGTATTCCGGAGATAAAAAGCGTGACAGTGGAGGAGAGATATCTTCCGTATTCTGTCCTTTATTATCTGACAGTCAACGATGAACCAGAACCGGTAGATTTAATCGGAGATATTTCCCTTTGGATTCTCGAATTTTTTAAAGAATATCAACCGGATTTCCTGAGACCGGACTTACAGGAATATCTGAATCATAATCCCTTGGATATATTACAGTGTTTTAATGTGGGAAAAATACCTGCCTATCGAAGAAGATTTGCATACTCAGATCTTACTATGACGACTATGGAAGATATAAGAAATGGAAATGTAAAAAAAGACGAGAGAAGGGCTACATTTCCAGGTATCCAATTTCGGAAATGATTTTTCGAACAATACAACCCCCGCAGGCTGCATTTTCACTTTTAACAGATATATCATGCGGGAAATGTGGTAATAAAAATGGGCGACCTTTCACTATAATTCTGACACATATTGCAGAAAAAATGACCTGTTAAAATCACACGAAATTCTGTAGAATAAATGTAAATAAAGAAATACATTTATTGGAAAAGGATTTGGTGATAATGAATATCGTAATCATACACGGACAAAATCATGAAGGAAGTACCTGCCTGACAGCAAGGGAGGTTGCAGACAAGGTTACTAAAAAATCAGATTCCCGGACGGTACTGAAAGAATTCTTCTTGCCGCGGGATTTTGATGAACCCTGCAGAGGCTGTTTTACCTGTTTTCAAACGGAGCTGAATCGGTGTCCGCATTATAAGAAACTGCAGCCGCTGGAACAGGCACTTCTTGAAGCAGACCTGATTATTCTGGCAAGCCCGGTTTATGTGTATCATGCGACCGGGCAGATGATGAGCTTTCTTGACCATTTCGGAACCTGGTGGGTGGTGCACAGACCACGGGCAGAGATGAGTACAAAGCAGGCGGTTGTAATCAGCACTGCAGCAGGTGGAGGAATGAAAAGCACCATAAAAGATATGGCGGATAGTCTGGAAATGTGGGGGATTCGCAAAGTATATAAGCTGGGAGTGGGTGTGCAGGCTGCAAAACCGGAAGAAATTTCGGAAAAAATCAGAAACGGCATTCACAAAAAGACTGAGCAGATAGCAGCTCAGGTCGTTGCGAACGCCGATAAACGGGGATGCAACGCCAGGGCCAGAAAATGGTTTTATCTCATGCGCTTAGCTCATAAGCATTTTCCGCCGGCAGAACCGGATTACAGCTATTGGGAAAAACGGGGATGGCATAAAAAGAAAAGGCCATGGAATTCGTAATTCTTTAGACCTTGACATCTTATCAGCCAAAAAGTATAATCAGTATAACTAATCATACTTTTTGGAGGTGCGATATGGAGATTCCGAACGGCAAATATGCATGGATGGTTAAGATTGGAGAGAAGGGTCAGTTTGTGATTCCGAAAGAAGCCAGAGAGATGTTTGATCTTCAGCCGGGAACGGAGATTCTTGTACTGGGAGATAAAGAACGGGGGATTGCGATTCTTCCAAGGCAGATGCAGAATGAATTTATTTCCGGAATATTTCCGGAAACAGAAGAAGGGCAGGAGGGATAATGATGAAGATTGCATTTTTCTGTATTCCGGCTCATGGACATACGAATCCCACCCTGGGCGTGGTAAAGGAGCTTATCGCCCGTGGGCATGAGGTGTGGTATTATTCCTACGAATCTCTGCGGGAAAAGATTGAAAGTACAGGGGCTGTATTTATCCCCTGTGATGCGTATGATACGGAGCAGAAGCTGACACCGCAGGATGGCGCCAGAATCGGCAAGGATATTGCTTTTTCCACGAAGGTGCTTGTGGATACGACCCTTGCTCTGGATGAAATGGTCTGTCATGCCATGGAAGAGTGGAAGCCGGACTGTATTGTTGCGGATTCCATGGCATTCTGGGGCAAAATGGTCGCCTGGAAGCTGGGGATTCCTTTTGTCTGTTCTACGACAACCTTTGCGTTTAACCAGTATTCTTCCAAAGTGATGAAGCAGAGCACCGGCGAGCTTTTTAAGATGATGTTTTCCATGTCGAAGGTAGGAAAGGAGATTCGAAGGCTGAAAGAACACGGTTATCCGGTAAAAAATGTTTTGGATATCATCGGAAGTGACAATGAGACGGATACGGTGGTTTATACTTCACCGGAATTTCAGCCGTTTTCGGAAACCTTCTCTGAAAAATATGCCTTTGTCGGTCCGTCGATTCGACCGGTGCAAAAGCCTTTTAAAAAGGAAAAAGAGACGTTGATTTACATTTCCATGGGAACGGTGAATAATGACCTGGTTCCTCTGTACCGGAATGTGATTCAGGCTTTGGCAGGTACCGGATATCAGGTTGTTTTGGCTGTGGGAGAGATGGTTGATTTAAAACAGCTTGGAGAGCTTCCGGAGAATATCACAGCAGCGGCTTATGTGGACCAGATGGCTGTTTTGGAAAAGGCAGATGTTTTCCTGTCTCATTGCGGAATGAACAGCGCCAGTGAAAGTATGTATTTCGGCGTCCCTCTTCTTATGCTTCCGCAGACAACGGAACAAAATGGGGTTGCCAGCCGGGTCGAAGAGCTGGGAGCGGGGATTTTTCTTAAAGATACCAGCCTTTCCGGGATTCATGCGGCTGTGGAGCAGATACTGCAAACTCCGGCTTACCGCATCAATGCGGAAAAGATTGCGGACAGCTTTAAAAAATGCAGCGGGGCGAAGGGAGCAGCCGATAAGATTTTAGAGGTCTGTAAAAAATAAAGATATGGACGGTATCCTGTATGATTATATAGGGTGCCGTTTCTTTTTGAGTAAATATTGTTAAAAATGTGATTTTTTATATCGGGTTTTGGGAAAAGATATGCTATAATGAAACAACTGGATTTTTTTCAGGTGTTCGGTCTGTTATGATGACCGGACAGTAACCGTTTATTGTGTTAAAAAGTAGGAGAGTGAATTGATGGAAAACAAAAGAATTATTCAGGTTGAAGAAAAGGTCCCTGTAAAGCTGCTGATTCCACTGAGCATACAGCATATGTTTGCCATGTTCGGGGCTTCCGTGTTGGTGCCGTTTATTTTCGGGATTAATCCTGCGGTGGTATTGTTTATGAACGGTCTCGGAACCCTTTTGTTCGTAGTCATTACAAAAGGAAAAGCGCCGGCCTATCTGGGTTCCAGCTTTGCATTTCTTGCACCGGCAGGGATTGTAATCAGTAAATGGGGTTACAGTTATGCGTTGGGCGGCTTTGTTATTGTGGGTCTGTGCGGATGTATTTTAGCATTAATTATTTATAAATTCGGTTCTTCCTGGATTGATGTGGTGCTTCCTCCGGCAGCGATGGGCCCGGTAGTAGCGCTTATCGGACTGGAGCTGGCAGGAACTGCAGCGTCTACCGCCGGACTGAAGGATGAGGTTATCGTTCCGGAGAATATGATTGTATTTCTGGTGACCTTGCTGGTTGCGGTCATTGGTTCTGTGGTGTTCCGGGGATTTTTGTCGGTTATTCCGATTTTGATTGCGATTATTGCCGGATATGTGGTTTCTCTTGCCTGTGGAATTGTCAGCTTTGCGGATGTGGCTGCGGCACCGCTTTTTGCTCTTCCGAATTTTTCCACACCGAAGTTCAAGCTGGAGGCAATTATCATTATCCTGCCGGTTCTTCTGGTGATTGCGTCAGAGCATATCGGTCATCAGATCGTGACCAGTAAGATTGTGGGAAGAGATTTGCTGAAAGACCCTGGACTTCATCGCTCTTTATTTGCGGATAATTTTTCAACGATGATTTCCGGTCTGATTGGTTCTGTGCCAACAACTACTTATGGAGAAAATATCGGTGTTATGGCTATGACGAAGGTTTACAGTGTGTATGTAATCTGCGGAGCAGCCGTGTTCTCAATGATTTGTTCCTTTATTGGAAAGATGACAACGCTTATCAGCACAATTCCGGGGCCTGTTATCGGTGGAATCTCTTTCCTGCTCTATGGTATGATTGGAGCATCGGGTATCCGGATTATGGTCGATGCGCAGGTAGATTACAGCAAATCGAGAAATCAGGCAATGACTGCCGTTATTTTTGTAACCGGTCTGTCCGGAATCTCCATTCAGTTTGGAAGCGTACAGCTTACCGGTATGGTTCTTGCCTGCGTGGTGGGAATGATAATGGGACTTATGTTCTTTGTTCTCGATAAACTGAAACTGACAAACGACAGAGATGAATAATGTAAATTCAAGAACGCCCCAGCGTTCTTGTTGAGAGATAAAAAAGGTCAGCCTTCTGAAGTATAAAATCAGAGGCTGACCTTTTTTTGTTTTAAATACTATTATTTTGTACCGAAGATTCTGTCACCGGCATCTCCGAGACCCGGGCAGATGTAGGCATTTTCATTCAGACAGCGATCCAGGTGTCCCACATAGATTTGAACATCCGGATGCGCTTCGTGAAGCCGTTTTACACCGTCCGGTGCAGCAATAATACACATGAACTTGATGTTTTTGCCGCCGCGTTTTTTAATCATGGTGATGGCGTCTACGGCAGAACCGCCGGTAGCCAGCATCGGGTCGCAGACAACAATCGTACGCTCTTCGATTGGATTTGGTAACTTACAATAATATTCGTGAGGCTCAAAGGTGACTTCATCGCGGTACAGACCGATATGACCGACCTTTGCGGACGGTACCAGGGCAAGAATTCCCTCTACCATACCCAGTCCCGCACGAAGAATCGGAACAATTGCAAGCTTACGTCCGGCAATCATTGGAGTCATACATTTCTCAATCGGTGTTTCGACCTCCACATCCTCCAACGGAAGGTCATTTAATGCTTCGAATCCTTCCAGCATGGCAATTTCTTCGACTAATTGCCGGAATTCGTTGGTTCCGGTTTCCTTGTTTCTTAAAATAGAAATTTTATGCTGAATCAGAGGGTGGTTAAGGTAGGTGACATTTTCAAAATTTTCCATAACAGATTCTCCTTTGTTTTTTTTGAGAGGTTCTCCTGCTTTCATTTTATTATAGTGTACGTTAAAAAGAACATTTTTTCAATGGATTATTTTGGATATCACCATATATTTGTCTATCTATTTTTTCAGTTTATCAAAATAAACTTTGGTTTCGGCAACAATGATACCGCTTAAGGCAAGCAGGGCAATCAGGTTAGGAATTGCCATCAGGCCGTTAAAAATATCGGCGATGGTCCATACGGCGGAAACGGTCATGTAAGGTCCAATGAAAACGCAGACAATGTAAAGCCAGCGGAATATTTTAATGGCGGTCGGGTTATTGTGAGTCAGGTAGTCAAGACATCTCTCACTGTAATAGTCCCATCCCAGAATAGTGGTAAATGCAAAAAATACAAGGCATAACATTAAGATACAGGAAGATACCTGTGCTGGGAACGGCAGTCCAAGCTGGAATGCTTTTGTGGTTACGGCAACACCTTCAAGACCAATGTTCCAGGTGCCGGTAATCACGATGGAAAGTCCGGTCATAGTACAGATAATTACTGTGTCAATTACGGTTCCGAGCATGGAAATCAGACCCTGTTTTACCGGTTCATTGGACTGAGCAGCGGCAGCGGCAATCGGAGCACTACCAAGACCTGCTTCATTGGAGAAAATACCGCGGGCAATACCCTTTTGCATGGCGACCATCATGGCACCCAGGGCACCACCGGCAACGGCCCGGATTCCGAAAGCCCCCTGAATGATTTCAACGAGAGCGCCCGGGATGGCTTTGAAATTCAAAACCAGAATAATCAGGGCAGACAGAATGTATGCAGCTGCCATAAATGGAACAATAACCTGTGAAACGCTGGCAATTCTCTTAATACCGCCGATGATAACAAAAGCAACAACCAGTGTAAGAATAACACCAGCAATGATAACAGACCAGGAATAATCTCTTCCCAGAAGAGAAACCGTATGTACATTATTGGCATCGAAGAAATTATTTACTGCATTGGTGATACCATTAATCTGTGTAAAGGTACCGATACCCATAAGACCAACACAAAGACCAAAGAAAGCAAAAATCTTTCCGAGCCATTTCCATTTCTTTCCCATACCATTTTCAATATAATAAAACGGACCGCCGACGACATGACCATCCTCTGCGATGGTACGGTATTTTATGGAAAGAAATCCTTCCGCATATTTGGTAGCAGTACCGAAAATAGCGGCAACCCACATCCAGAACAGGGCACCCGGACCACCGGCTACGATGGCAGTTGCGACACCGACGATATTACCGGTACCGATGGTTGCCGAAAGAGCGGTACAAAGAGCGGCAAAGCTTGAAATCTCACCGTCTTTTCCGTCACTTTCATTGGAAAGAAGATATTTAAACGCAAGTGGTAATTTGGAAATCTGCAGTCCTTTTAAGCGGACTGTTAAAAAGATACCTGTGGCAAGAATCATGACGATAAGAGGAATACCCCAGACAAAATCATCAATGGCTACCAGAATGTTGTTAATAGAGCTGAACATTTTTTCATCCTTTCTGTATGTCGTAATACTGTAAAAACTGCGCTATTTATCCCAATGGCAAAACTGATGAAAAAGAATAGAACTGTGCTTACTTCCATAGTTCCATACCATTCAGGATATCAGAATCTGAAAAAATGAGTACTCTTAAAACAATAAAAAAAGACTGACAGTATCAGCCCTCCAAAGAAATACATTGATTCGCCCTGTCCTTTTGCCTGAGAGATTAGCAGATATCTGCCGTACACCTTCGGCGCTTTCCATTATGGTAAAGACTCTCCAGAGTAATGCTGTATTGATATAAATAACGAACACATAGAGATTAGCACATACGTTTTAATAAATCAATATATTTTCTTAAAAAAATTAGGTATATTTCCGTAAAACCTTATAATCGAAAAAGACAGAAATAAAAAACGGAAGGCAGAAGTGATACCTTGGAAAAAAAGGCGATTTTTGTTATGATTAATTTATAGAACCCGTTTATGTCATACTACAGGATAAAG
>JALEIY010000138.1 GCA_022769785.1 Eubacterium sp. | reverse complement strand
AGCGGGACATTGATTGAGGACCATGCCGGCGGGTGCGTACTGTTTGAGAACCGGGATAAGGTGGAGCAGTATCTTATACAGTAAAATACAGCCTGCGTTTAAAGATCTTGCCGAAGCTCTTTCACTGCTGTTTCCTTCCATTTGCCCATTTTCAGGAAAATCAGGTAAACGGTAACGGTGACGGCGGTACTGATAGGGTAGGCAATGCCGATACCCAGTACTCCGAAGCCGGCCAGCTGTGAGAGAACATAGGCCAGAGGCATTCTCGATATAACGGCTCCGCACAGATTGGCAATGGCCACATACATGGTATGGCCTGTCCCGATATAGAGCCCGCCAAGACAGTAAGCCAGAGGCATCACGATGAAATAATCCCAGCAGTGTCCTTTAAAATACTGGGCGCCTACCTGAAGGGTGTTTGGGTCATTGGTAAAAATATGAAGAAGCTCTCTGGAGAAAAACCACATGATTCCACAAATTACAAGACTGTATGCTGCTGAAATGACAAACTCCAACCGGGCGGTTTTTACCCCACGTTCCAGCTTCCCGGCTCCCACATTCTGCCCCACAATCGCAGCCAGCGCGCTGTGTAAGGCAACATTTGGCAGGATAAAAATGACATTGATTTTGGCGGCAATGCCAACTGCAGCTGATGCATATACTCCAAGAAGATTGGCCATGCCGATAAGAAATACCAGGGATACGTTCAAAATGGTATTCTGAAAAGCAGAAGGTAAGCCGAGCCGCATCAGATTATGCAGTGTCTTTTTATCGATTCGAAAGCTGGATAACCGGAAGTCAAAAGGAAAATCGATTTTTTTCAGATAAACTACAGAAATGACGACACTCAGAGCCTGGGCAATTACCGTAGCCAGAGCTGCACCGCCTGCTCCCATCTGATATTTCCCGATAAAAATCAAATCAAGAATGATATTGCTGAGTGTTGCAATCAATACAAAATACATCGGATGCTTCGAATCTCCCATTCCCCGGAGAATCGAAGCGATGGCATTATACATGAAAATAAAAACAATCCCTGCCATGACAACCATATAATAGCGATAGGCTTCCTGATAGCTCTCCGCCGGTGTATGTAAAAGGTTCAGAATCGGATGAACCATCACCAGCATCACCACAGTGATAATCAGACCCAGAACCAGAACAAAGGTAAAAGAGGTCTGAATGGTTTTTTTCATATCTTCTTTTTTTCCGGCACCCAGATACTGTGCAATCAGCACGGTAGCACCGGATAAAAATCCAATGGCAAATCCCAAAACCATATCGGTAAGCTGGGCAACGATATTAAGCCCGGAAATACTGTAGGTTCCTGCAAAGTGGCTCACAATTAAAAGATCCACAATACTGTATAAGGCCTGCAGCAAAAAAGAGCCGATAAACGGCAGACTGAATATAATTAATGTTTTTGTAATCGAGCCTTCGGTAAGTTTATTTTCTGTTTTTGACATCTGTTTACTCCCATCCATTGATTCATCATCAAATTGCCTTGCTGTTTTTATATGAATTGTACCATTTTAAATCTATATAGTGCAATGATTATAATGCGAATCCCCCCAACCATTTCGATTTTGATGGCGCTAATGACAGCACATATATATTACGTGCAACTCGTTTCTAAATAATATGAATTCCATGGATTTTTTTGTGTGATTATTCTATAATGTTTTTATGATGTTACCATTAGGTTTCCGTCTGTTTATCAGGGAGGTATTTCATATGGCAGAATTATCAAAACTGCCCAATATAGGAAAAATTGTAGAGAGTCAGCTTAATCAGGTCGGAATTACAACGGCTGTCGAATTAAAGGAAATCGGAGCGAAGGCAGCCTGGCTGAAAATACAGGAAATTGAGAATCTGGGAAAGCATTTTTGACGGGGGAAATAATATGTGGTTTTGGTGGTATATGTTTTTTTGTAATTCATTGTATTCGATTGCAATGATTCTTGGCGGCTGGTTTATGTGGAAGCATTGTCCAAAGTCAGTCAATTCAATATGCGGATATCGGACCAGAAGGTCAAAGAAGAATTTGGATACCTGGATATTTGCAAATGAGAATTGTGGAAAGAGATGGTGGAAAATCGGGTGGATTATGCTCATACCGACGATTCTTGTTCAAATTCCTTTTTATGGCAAAAGTGATGATGTGATAGGGAATATCAGTCTGTTATTATGTGTAATAGAATGTGCTGTATTGCTGGGTTCCATTTTCCCTACGGAGAAGGCTTTGAAAGAAACCTTTCATGAGGACGGTACGCGAAAACAGAAAACTGTGGAGAAGTGAATTTTTTTGAAGCCGGGAAAGGCGACCTGTGTGAAAAAATACTTGCCGACATCTTGCAAGGACGATAAAAGTGTGCTATATTCTTACCGACAGACAGTCGGTAGAGGTGTATGTTATGAGAGTGGTAAAAGATTCGAAAGAACGGAAAAATGAAATACTGGATGTGGCGGAACGATTATTTTGCTCCCGGGGCTTTGACAATACCAGCACCAATGACATCCTGAAGGAAATCGGGATTGCCCGCGGGACGCTTTATTATCATTTTAAATCGACAGAAGATATTCTGGATGCGATGATTGAGCGTTTGACGAATCAGGTGGTGGAAAAAGCCGAAGCGATTGCGCTGGATGAATCCATACCGGTGCTTGAGCGATTAACGCGTACCATGCTTTCTCTTAATGTGGATAATGAGCTTGGTGACTTCATTATGGAACAGGTTCACAGACCACAGAATGCGCTGATGCATCAAAAGATGGAAAATATGCTGCTGGGGCGGGTGAATAAGCTGATAACCAGGATTGCGGAAGATGGAATCAGGCAGGGCATTATGAACACCGATTATCCGGCTGAGGCAGTGGAGATGCTGATGATGTATTCCTATTCTGTCTTTGACAGTATGGTTCAGTATGGCGAAGAAGAGGAACAGAGAAAGAAAATGGGTTTTATTTATCATGCGGAGAGAGTCCTTGGCATGAAACAGGGGGCATTACTTGAGGTCTTAAAGCCTGTTTTTGAATAATAATGGAGAAATAAAAGGGAGTAGTGATATTCCTTTTATTTTTCACAAATAAACCGACAGGCAATCGGTCGAAAAAGGGAGGAAAGAATAAGATATGGAGAATCAATTGAAAAAGAGTAATTTTGGAAAGTTTCTTCTGCTCTGGTCCGGTGAGCTGGTTTCTTCGATTGGCGGGGGACTTACCAGCTTTGGATTGGGAGTGTATGTGTTTCATCAGACAGGGAGCGCAGCCAGCATGGCGCTGGTAACCTTACTGGCATTTTTGCCGACGCTTATTTTAAGTGTTCCAGCCGGTGTGTTGGCAGACAGATATGACCGAAGGCTTTTAATGATGTTAGGAGATGGATGCTCGGCACTGGGAATCATTTATATTCTTATCTGTATGAGAAATGGAGGAGCAAGTCTGTGGCAGATATGTATCGGGGTATTTGTAAGCTCTGTGTTTTCCTCGTTGCTGGAACCTTCCTACCGGGCTACGGTTTCGGATTTGCTGACCAAAGAAGTGTTTTCCAGGGCAAATGGACTGGTGAGTCTGGCGGGAAGTGCCAGATATCTCATATCTCCGATTGTGGCGGGGCTTTTACTCAGTGTAAGTGATGTGAAGCTTTTGCTCATGATTGATATCAGCACCTTTGTTCTTACCGTAATCTCTACGGCGGTAGTAAGAAGGGGAATTGAGACGAAATCCTGTGAAAAAGAGAAATCATTTATGGACAGCCTCAGAGAAGGATGGGATGTGGTTCATTCCAGAAAGGGAGTCTTTTATCTGATTCTGGTTTCGGCGGTAATGACACTTTTTCTTGGGGTATTTCAGATTCTGGCAGAGCCGCTTATTTTGTCCTTCGCAGATTCAAAGACACTGGGAATCGGAGAAACGGTGTGTGCAAGCGGAATGTTGGTTTCAAGCCTGATTTTGGGAATGCGCGGGATTCGGAGCCATTATGTGAGAACTCTCGGGATTGCTCTGATGCTGGCAGGAGTGTTTATGATTGGATTTGGCATCTGGGAAAATATTTTCATCATCTGCGGATTCGGGTTTCTGTTTTTTTCGGCACTTCCATTTGCAAACAACTGTCTGGATTATCTGGTCAGAACCAATATTCCGGATGAGCTTCAGGGAAGAGCATGGGGATTTATCGGATTCCTTTCTCAGATTGGATATGTGGCTGCCTATGGAACCGGCGGTCTGCTGGCAGACCTGGCAGCGAAGGCATTTCACAGGGGAGTTGGAAGAGGAGCCGGTTTGGTGATTATTGTATCCGGTGCGTGTCTGTTTGTGGTGGCGGCAATGATAACAAAAATAAAATGTATTCAGGATTTGGAGGGGATGACGGTTTGAAAGATAAGATTTACGCAAGAATGACAAAAGCAGCCTGGAGAAAGGACCGGTTTGCTACTGGTGCTTTTATTGCCTTCGTAGCGATTTGTGTGGCAATGATTTCTCTGACGGCAGTGCTGTTTTCGAATCTGACCGGGGCAATTAATCATCTGATGGACATCGCAAAAACGCCTGATTTTCTACAGATGCATACCGGTGACATCAATATAGAGGAACTGGAGGCATTTGCAAAAGGAAGGCCGGAGGTGAGAGATTATCAGATTCTCCGGTTTTTAAATCTGGAAAACAGTATTTTGACGCTGGGAGACCAGTCTCTGTTTGACAGTACACAGGATAATGGAATCAGTGTTCAGGGAGATGGTTTTGACTATATGCTTGGGCTTGATAATGAACTTCCGGAGGTTTTGCCGGGGCAGGTTTACGTACCGGTATGCTACGAAGACCTGTATCAGGTAAAAATCGGTGCCGTTATGAGAATCGGAGACAGAAAACTGAAGGTAGCCGGCTTTATCCGGGATGCACAGATGAATTCCATGATGGCATCCTCCAAGCGTTTCCTGGTTTGTGAAGAGGATTATGAAAGTTTAAAACAACTGGGAAATGAAGAGTATCTCATTGAGTTCCGGTTTGTGGAAGGGGCAGACAGCAATGCCTTTAAAACCGCATATGAAAATGCCGGACTTCCGATGAATGGACCGGCAATTACCAGACCGCTGATTAAAATGATGAATACACTCTCTGACGGAATTATGATTCTGATTGTTCTTGTTATCAGTATGCTGGCTTTGCTGATTTCTCTGGTATGTATGCGTTTCATGCTCTTGACCAGAGTGGCACAGGAGGCAAATGAAGTGGGAATCCTTAAGGCAATCGGCATATCCGGAAAAGATATCCGGAATTTATTTTTCATGCGAT
>JALEIY010000127.1 GCA_022769785.1 Eubacterium sp. | reverse complement strand
TCTGCCTTGACCTCTGCTTCCTTCTTTTCAGTGGTTTCGGCTTCACTCTGCGCAGATATTACAGTATCGTTTTCCGCAAGAACATTTACATCAATTACCTGTAATGCAAGCACAAAAACAAGTAAAATTGCAAGATATCGTTTTAATATCCTCTTCATAATCTTTCTCCTTTCTCTACAACATTCATTTTATTCCTGTGTTGCGATAAATGTAATTCTTTTACCCGTTTCATAACGAATCACTCCCTGTTCTATCTTCCGCTAAAAATCTTTTTTATTTTCATTATATTTTATAAAAGTCACATAAAAATCACAATAAATGCAGTTTGTAAATTCTATATGACCTTTTTTCTTTCACTATATGGAATATTTTATTTTAATCAATACAAAAAGTAAAAATGGTTTGTTTTTTTGTAAAAATGACCTTTTTTCATATTTTTAAATAACATTATATTCTTATGTAATAGTTCAGGAAGAGAATTACCTGTTGCAGAAAACTATGTTTACCTACAAAAAGGGCGCTGCTAAAAAACAACGCCCTTTTATTACTTGTTATGAACTTTTATCTTGCATTATGTCTTCCTTTACGACGCAGGATAATACGACCACCCATAAACATGGATGCAAACACTGCTCCAAGAAGTGTAATCAGGTAGAAGCCTGTTGGTGTCTGGTCACCGGTTTTGGATGAAGAAGAATTCTTCTTATTTCCATTATCCTTTTTCACTACTTCTTCCTCTTCACTCTCTTCTTCCGAATCCTCTTTATTGATATATTTGAGCATTCCGCCTTCCAGTTTTGCATCTTCACCGGTTAATGTGATTTTTCCATCCTCATCAATAGTGAAGGTTACATTTTCTCCCGGAATATAGCCATCCGGAGCCTGAAGCTCTTCCAGCATATAGGTTCCCGGTCCGAGGACAAAGATTTCTCCGTTTTCTTCGGATTGCCACTGAGCTGTAAAATCATCATTGTCGGAAGTAAGTTCAAATTCTGCACCTGCAAGAGGTTCTCCATCTTCTGTGATTTTCTCAATAACCAGTCTGTAATTGTTATTTTCCGTTCTGGTATTGGTAATCTCTATGGTTCCCGCCTTCTCTGCTGCTGAAATTGTAACCTCGCCTTCTCCGCTGATTTCATATGCAAATGTCGTTTCCTCTACGCGATTTCCGTTCTCATCTGTTTCGAAAACGTAGTATGTGATATCTTCATCTCCATTTTCTCCTCCCAGAGGAACTTCAACCGTAACCGTATCATTTTGTACCAGCTCTGTTACTTTATAAAGCTCATACTCTTCATCGTCATTTTTGGTAAAGATTCCGGCATAGAAAGTGTCATTTACCGTCACTGCTTCTTTATTTACAATGACATTCTTTTGAATTTCTATTTCTGCTTTCTGCCTATATCCTTCCGGAAGCTGATAATAAACATTCTGAAGACTGATGCTTCCCTCTGTTTCATCATTATCAAGGTCAATTTCTACGGAAGTATTTGCCGGGTCATCTCCATCAATGTTACAGCTGTACTTATTATCTCCTTCACCCAGTATATCTATGGTGGTAATCGGATTGCCATCTTCATCAAGCTCAAATACATAGTAGGTACCGCTTGGAAGATCTTCATATACTGCTGTTGAAGACGAAGAATCTTTTAAGTGGATTTCTTTGATATTGTTCTTGCCAAATGGATGTTTTCCTGCTTTATCCGTATAAAGACCAACTTTAAATACGGCATCTGTAGCAATCAAATCAACATCAAAATCATCATTTACCATGGAAACAAATTTGGTTACCTGAATCTCGCCGGATTTTTCTTCCTGTTTCTCGTCAATCATGGTGACTTCAATCGCTTCCTCCACGGAACCAACAGGTACTTCAAAGGCAACATCGGCTGCAGGGAAATATCCTTCCGGTGCTTCCTCTTCTCTCAGAGTATACTCGCCCGGATAGAGTGTGATTTCGTGGTCTTCGTCTGCTTTTGTTGTAAAGCTGTCAACTTCTTCGCCTTCTTCATCAAGAACAACAAGTTTTGCTCCAACCACTTTGTTTCCATCTTTGTCAACTTTTTTCAGTGCAACGGTTCTGTCTGCATAATCATCTACCATAGTGATTTTGTCAACTTTATCACCTTTTACTGTGACTTTGCCGTCAATTCCCACTTTGAAATCGATGCTTTCCGCTTTTTCGTAACCATCTGGGGCTGTTACTTCGGTAAGAGTATAGTCGCCCGGCTGCAGTTCTACTGTATGTCCGTCCGGCTCTGCCTTTGTATCCGTTGTCCACTCCTTGATTACTTTGCCATCCTGGGTGATGGTCAGCTTCGCTCCATCGAGTTCGTCGCCTCCGATGTCTTTCTTGCTGATGACTACTTCGTGATCGCTGTAAGCGTCTACCATGGTGACTGTATTGCCGTCAAGTTCATTACCTTTTACTGTGACTTTGCCATCAATTCCCACTTTGAAATCGATGCTTTCCGCTTTTTCATAACCATCCGGAGCAGTTACTTCGGTAAGAGTATAGTCGCCCGGCTG
>JALEIY010000126.1 GCA_022769785.1 Eubacterium sp. | reverse complement strand
CGAATTATCGTAAAAGAAGGGCTGGAGCGGATGAATCATACTAAGATTCCGGGATTAAAAGCTCTCATAGAAGAAAGCGGGCTTGGAGAAAAAAGGCTCCGGGCTTATCATATGGGATTTATCATCGGACCGTGTATCAATGCCTCCGGCCGTCTGTCTACCGCAAAAACTGCCTTGGAGCTGTTGCTCTGCCAGGATGAAAAAAAGTGTCATGAGCTGGCAAAGCAGTTGATTGAGATGAACGAAGAGCGTAAGGAAATGACCAGACAGGGGGAAGAGGCAGCCAAAAGATATTTAGAGTCTACGGGACATATTAAAGACAAAGTGCTGGTAGTATTTCTTCCTGACTGTCATGAAAGTATTGCCGGAATCATTGCCGGAAGAGTGCGGGAGGATACCAATAAACCGGTGTTTGTACTTACAAGGACAAAGGACGGGGTGAAAGGCTCCGGGCGTTCGATTGAGGGATATCATATGTATAATGAGATGACAGCAGTCCGGGAATGTTTTGACAAATACGGAGGACATCCTATGGCAGCCGGCCTTTCCATGCAGGAGCATCGCATTGAAGAACTGAGAAAAAAACTGAATGCCCATACGACGCTGACCGAAAAAGACTTTGTCAAAAAAGTTCATATCGATGTGGCGGTACCGGTATCCTATCTGACGGAGCATTTTATTCATGAGCTGGACCGGCTGGAGCCTTTCGGCAACGGAAACGAAAAACCGCTTTTTGCCCAGAAAAAAATGTACATCAACGGAGTCAGAGAACTGGGGAATTCAGGTAGATGCCTGAAACTGCAGTTAAAAGATGAAAACGGGTATCCTGCAGAGGCCATGCTTTTTGGTGATATTTCGCAGTTTTACAAAGACGCTGCCGACAGCTTTGGTGAAGAAGCAGTTCTCAGAATGAAAAAAGGACTTCCTCATCCGGTAAATATGGCTTTGACCTATTACCCGGAAATCAATCAGTGGCGTGGAATGAAAAGTATACAGATTGTAATAAAAAATTACAGATTTCCTGAAAGGAAGGAATAAAATGCAAGAAGAGAAAAAAGAGATTCGATTAATCGGACTGGATTTGGACGGAACGACATTAACCTCGGATAAAAAGCTGACACCCCATACGAAAAAGGTGCTGGAAGCCTGTCTTGCGCAGGGGATTCAGATTCTTCCGGCAACGGGCCGTGTACGTTCCGGAATTCCCGATTATCTGACAGGCATAGAAGGAATTCGTTATGTGCTTTTATCAAATGGTGCTTCCGTCATGGATTTATCCACCGGAGAAACCCTGTATCAAAATTGTATCTCATGGGAAAGAGTTGTGGAGATTTATGATATCCTGGAAACCTATGATACATTTTATGATGTATATGCGCTCGGAAAAGGATGGTGTGAAGCCAGATTTTATGACCATCTTGAAAAATTCAACATCGAAAAACCGATTCAGGAGCTCATAAAAATGTCCAGAACAAAGGTGGAGAATCTGAAAGCCTGGACAATAGAACATCAGGCTCCGGTCGAAAAAATCAATATGTTTTTTGCACGAGAAGAAGACAGACAAAGAGCTTACCGGGAGCTTAATGAAATTGAAGACCTTGCTGTGACCTGCTCCCTGGGAAATAACCTGGAAATAAATCATGCATCCTGCAATAAAGGAGATGCCCTGATGCATCTGGCAGAGCATCTTAATATTCCGTTTTCCCAGATAATGGCCTGCGGGGACGGTAATAATGACATGGAAATGGTAAAAAGAGCCGGCTTAGGCGTTGCCATGGAAAATGGGGAAGAGGCTCTGAAGGAAATATCAGATTTCGTCACAAAATCTAATAATAAGGAAGGTGTGGCATATGCTATTGAGAAATTCTGCGATTTGAAATTGGAAAAATAAAGATATAAAATCTGCTGTTCATTATTCGCAGATTCTGGTATACTAGAGATAATAAGGAGAAAGGGACAGGCTTTTTGTAAAGCCTTGTTGGATAAGAAAGGGTGAGAGCATGAAAAAGTTGGAAGATTATGTTGTAAGCATTCCGGATTTTCCGGAGCCGGGGATTATTTTCCGTGATGTCACTTCAATTTTACAGGATCCGGAAGGATTAAAGCTCAGTATTCATGAACTGATGCATCTTGTTGAAGGCGTGGAGTTCGATGTGATTGCGGGAACCGAAGCCAGAGGATTCCTTTTTGGTATGCCGCTTGCTTACAATAAGCATAAAGCTTTTGTTCCGATTAGGAAGAAAGGCAAGCTTCCAAGAGAAACCGTTTCAAGAGAATATTCTCTGGAGTACGGTACAGCGACCATTGAGATGCATAAGGATGCCATCTTCCCGGGACAGAGAGTGGTTCTGGTTGACGATTTGTTAGCAACAGGCGGAACGATGAAGGCGGCTGCAGAGCTTGTGGAATCTCTGGGCGGAAAGGTCGTAAAAATTATTTTCATAATGGAGCTGGCAGGTCTCAAAGGAAGAGAGCAGCTGGCAGGTTATGATGTGGATTCAGTGATTGTTTATCCGGGAAAATAATGTAACACAGGCAGAGTAAACTGCCCAAAAAGATGCTGCATGGATTTTTCTGAAAATACAGCTGATAATCCCTGTACATTTTTTGTGCGGGGATTTTTTCACGGGGAAAAGTATGAAAATACGGATTCACGGTAAAAGGATTAAAACAGGTGAAAGACATTGGAACATTTAAATTTATTACAGAGAATGGAAAAAAAAGCCGCTTCTTTCAGTAAGGGACAGAAACGACTGGCACAGTATATTACAGATAATTTTGACAATGCCGCATATCTGACGGCATCCAAGCTGGGAAAGGAAGCCGGTGTGAGCGAGTCCACAGTGGTAAGATTTGCTTATCAGCTTGATTATGACGGATATCCGGAGTTGCAAAAGGCAATGCAGGTTATCGTAAAAACCAATTCCAACTCCATTCAGAGAATGTCTCTTTCCTCCAAGCGGTATCAGGAAAAAGGAGTGTTAAAAAGCATCCTCATCACGGATGCGGAACGCCTGAGAGATACGATTCAGAATGGCGTGGATGAGAAGGAATTTGACAAAGCAGTCAAATATATTAATGACAGTCGGAGACTGTACATTCTCGGTGCGAGAAGTGCGGCTTATCTGGCGGGGCTCCTGGGTTATTATTTTAAAATGCTGTTTGATAATGTGGTAATTGTGGATGCCAACAGTACCTCAGAAACTCTCGAGCAGATTTATAACATTTCTCCGGAGGATGCGATGATTGGCATTACCTTCCCGAGGTATTCCAAACGTACAATCTGTGCGCTTCAGTATGCGAAAAATCATGGAGCCAAAACTATTGCTCTTACGGATAATATGCAGTCACCGATTGTAGAATTTGCGGACTGCAGCCTGCTTGCGAAAAGTGACGTGATGACGATTGTGGATTCCCTGGTATGTCCGTTAAGCGTGGTAAATGCGCTTGTGACAGCTGTGGCACTGCTTCGCAAGGATGAGGTGGAGAAACGTCTGATGGCGCTGGAGGAGCTCTGGAACGAATATGATGTCTATAACAGAAGCTCCCAGTAATCTGACATTTGAGGTGGTCGGAAGAAAGAAAGGACAGGAGAACAAAACCGATGAAAAAGGTCATAATTGTCGGGGCTGGTGCAGCCGGACTCATGGCAGCCATTGCTGCCTCCGGTAAAAATAAAAAAGTGATATTACTGGAAAAGAACGAAAAACCTGGGAAAAAACTTTTTATTACAGGAAAAGGCAGATGCAATATTACCAATGCATGCGCTCCTTCGGAGCTGTTTGAGCATATTCCGACAAATCCCAGATTCCTTTTCAGTGCATTTGAACAGTTTGACAATCAGGATATGGAAAGTCTTCTGAATAAAGAAGGTCTTCTCACGAAAACCGAGAGAGGGCAAAGGGTATTCCCTCTTTCCGACCATTCTTCCGATGTGATTAAAACACTGAGAAATATTTGTGAAAGACAGGGTGTAGAGATTCGTTGTCATACTGTGGTTTCGGAAATCCTTCTCTCACCGGAGCGGGATGTTTTCCGTGGGGTGCGGACAAGGGATGGTAAAATCCTGGAGGGAGATTCTCTGATTCTGGCAACGGGGGGATGTTCCTACCCGTCAACAGGCTCCACCGGAGATGGATATGCATTTGCAAGAGCCCTGGGGCACACGATTAAAGAGCCGGAGCCGTCGCTGGTTCCATTTATAATGGAAGAAAAATGGTGCAGGGAGCTTATGGGGCTTACCCTGAAAAATGTGTCTGTTCAGATAAAAGACGGAAAAAAGAAAATATATGAGGGCTTTGGAGAGTTTCTGTTTACTCATTTCGGAGTCAGCGGTCCGCTGGTACTTACAGCCAGTACTCGTCTCGGAAAATTTCAGGAGGAACTGAAAAAAGGAAAACTGAGGCTTATTCTGGATCTTAAGCCGGCGCTTACGACGGAACAGCTTGAAAAACGCCTTCTCAGAGAGTTCGATACCTGGAGAAACAAAAACATATCAAATGTGGTCGAACAGCTCCTGCCAAGAAAAATGGTTCCCGTTTTTCTGGAAATGGCTCAGATTCCTCCGGAGAAAAAGGTTCGGGAAATCAGCCGTCAGGAAAGACACCGGATGACAGAGCTTATGAAAGGGTTAACCATGAATATCCGTGGTGTTCGCGGATTTGAGGAAGCCATTATAACCCGTGGAGGAGTCCATGTAAAAGAAATAAATCCGGCAACCATGGAATCAAAAAAGATAAAAAATGTTTATTTTGCCGGGGAACTGCTGGATGTGGATGCAGAGACCGGCGGATATAATCTTCAGATTGCATGGTCGACAGGATATGTGGCGGGGGTACACGCCTGAAAAAACAAAAAAGAAACAAAAGTACACATTTTTACCCTATAAATTCAGGAAAAATAGAAAAACCCTCTTTTATTTTTCTGAAACCTATGGTAGAATGCTTTAGTATAGGTAAAACTGTGTTGCCTGTATTCAACGATAAGTATCAGGACGACAGGAGGTTATGTTCATGAATTATAGTATTGCGATTGACGGTCCTGCCGGCGCGGGAAAGAGTACGATTGCAAAGCTGATTGCCAGACGCATTGGTTTTATATACGTGGACACTGGAGCCATGTATCGGGCGATTGCCCTTTATTTTCTGCGTAAAGGCATTGATGGGCATGACGTTGCCGCCGTTGCTGCGGAGTGTCCCAATATTCATGTTGCGCTTTCTTATGACGAAGAAGGAAAGCAGCAGGTGATTCTCAATGATGAGAACGTTACACCGTATATCCGTGCAGAGGAAGTCGGCAGGATGGCTTCTGTTACGGCAGCCATTCCTGAAGTAAGAGCAGCGCTTCTGGAACTTCAGAGAGATATGGCCCGGACATCGGATGTTCTGATGGACGGAAGAGATATTGGCACCCACGTTCTTCCCGATGCGTCTCTTAAGATTTATCTGACGGCATCTTCTGCTGTAAGAGCCAGGAGACGTTATGATGAGCTTCGCATGAAGGGAGAGGATTGTTCCCTTGAACAGATTGAGAAAGATATCATTGAGAGGGACAGGCAGGATATGAGTCGTGAGATAGCGCCTCTTAAGCAGGCGGAGGATGCAATTTTGGTTGATTCCTCCCATATGACTATAGATGAGGTGGCTGACGCAGTGATTGCCGAATTTGAAAAAATAAAATAATATTGCCGGAGTAAAAAATGGAGATCAATATAGCAGAGTCTGCTGGCTTTTGTTTTGGGGTTCGAAGAGCTGTCGATACCGTTTATCGGGAATCGGTGAAAAACAATGTTTATACCTACGGTCCAATCATTCACAATGACGAAGTGGTTGCTGACCTGCAAAAGCAGGGAGTTGGAGTTATCCACGATGTGTCTGAATTTCGTACGCTGGGAAAAGGAACGGTGATTATCCGTTCTCATGGAGTGGCGAAAGCTGTTTATGATGAGATTGCCGCCGCCGGACTTGAGCTGATTGATGCGACCTGCCCCTTTGTAAAGAAGATTCATCAGATAGTGGAATCGGAAAGCGGGGAAGGACGGATCATCATTATCGCAGGCAATAACCATCACCCTGAAGTGGAAGGGATTATGGGATGGTGCCGGACGCTCCCCATTGTTGTGGAAAACAGGGAGCAGGCGGAGGCTGTTGTAGTTCCGCCCGGAAGTCGGGTGTCTGTTGTATCGCAGACGACATTTAACTACAATAAGTTTCAGGAATTAGTTGAAATTATCTCAGAAAAGGGTTATGATATTAATGTTTTTAACACGATTTGTAATGCCACAGAGAAGCGTCAGAAAGAAACAGCAGAACTGGCGCGACGCTCTGATGCCATGATTGTCATTGGCGGCAGACACAGTTCGAATACTCAAAAACTTTTTGAGATAAGTAAAAAAGAATGTAGTAATACTTATTATATACAAACAAAAAATGATTTGAATATGGAGGATTTTCATAATATCGGGATGCTCGGTATTACTGCAGGGGCTTCGACCCCAAACAATATTATCAAGGAGGTTCATGAAAGCATGGCGGAAATGAGTTTTGACCAGATGCTGGAAGAAAGTTTTAAGACAATCAGAAATGGAGAGGTTGTTCAGGGTACTATTATCGATGTAAAAGAGGATGAGATCATCTTAAATATTGGATATAAAGCTGACGGTATCATTTCAAGACAGGAATATTCCAACGATCAGAATCTTGACCTTACAACAGTTGCCAAACCTGGTGATGAGATGGAAGCAAAGGTTCTGAAAGTTAATGACGGAGAGGGACAGGTTCTCTTAAGCTACAGAAGATTAAAAGCTGAAAAGGTAAACAAACGTCTCGAAGAAGCATTTAACAACAAAGAAGTATTAACAGCTACAGTTGCCAAAGTTCTTGACGGAGGTCTCAGCGTTGTTGTCGAGGATACAAGAGTATTTATCCCGGCAAGCCTTGTTTCTGACACATACGAAAAGAACTTAAAGAAATATGACGGACAGGAGATTCAGTTCGTTATCACTGAATGCAATCCTCGTAAGAGAAGAATCATCGGTGACCGCAAACAGCTTCTCGTTGCTGAAAAGAAGAAAAAACAGGAAGAGCTTTTCGCAAGAATCGAAGTTGGAATGACTGTAGAAGGTACTGTAAAGAACGTGACAGACTTCGGTGCATTCATCGATCTTGGTGGAGCAGACGGACTTCTTCATATTTCAGAAATGAGTTGGGGACGTGTTGAGAACCCGAAAAAAGTATTTACAGTTGGTGAAACCTTAAATGTTCTCATTAAAGACATTCAGGGTGAAAAGATTGCCTTATCTCTTAAATTCCCAGAGACAAATCCTTGGTTACACGCTGATGAAAAATATGCAGTAGGTAATGTTGTAGAAGGTAAAGTTGCCCGTATGACAGATTTCGGTGCTTTTGTTGAGCTTGAGCCTGGTGTTGATGCTCTTCTTCATGTATCTCAGATTGCAAGAGAACATATCGAAAAACCTGCTGATGTATTAAAAGTTGGTGAAGAAATTACAGCAAAAGTTGTGGACTTCAAGAAAGAAGACCGCAAGATCAGCCTTAGCATCAAAGCTTTAGATGCTCCGAAGGAAGATTAATTTTATAAGATTATACAAAGAGAACGTCGCAGCAAACGGTCTAACGACCGTAACTGCCGGCGTTCTTTTTATGCCTTTTTTAGTTCAATGTGAAATAAAAAAGACGTACTCTTTATAAAAGGGTACAGCTCCAGATGGTAAGCAGTCCGCAAAAGATTCCGATAGCGGCACCTGCCAGAACATCCATGATAAAATGCACTCCGCCGATGACGCGAAGAACAGCCAGTCCGATGCCACAGAGGAAAAGGAGAAAGGCTGCTTTCGGAGAAACGGCAATCCAGAGAGAAGCAATTAAAAAAATGGAAAAAATATGTCTGCTGGGAAAGGATTTTCCTTTCTTTTCTCTTGGGATGAGAGGCTGAATATGGTAGCGTTCATAGGGCCGCCTGGTGTTAATAACATGCCGAAACAGGGAAACTGCCAGAAAGGATGCTCCGGGAATCAGAATGTATAAAAAAAACCCTGAGTTATTATGCAAAAAAAGCAGGAGAAGAAGTGCAGGATAACAAAGAAATCCTGCCAGTGTAAAAAACTTGTTAAATAATCTGAGAGCATTTAACAAAAGAGGATGTCTGGAAAAAAAAGCAGCTATTTTGTCATAATTATCATAATTCATAAGATTCCTCCGATATATCCGGCAGATAACACCGGATTTTTCATGTTTAGTATATCGGATTTTCTTATTTCAGTCTATGATTTTTCACATGAAAAAAGATAATTTCTTTTATCCTTTAAACTTTTTATTTACTAAAACCCTGAAAAATGTTATGATATGGATATATATTTTTTAAAGGAAGGGATTACTATGGCCAAAAATATTCCAAAAGAACGCAAAATCGGTATGTATAAAGCAATATTAGAGCTTAAGGACTTGGATGAATGCTGTGCCTTTTTTGATGACATTTGTGCAGTAACAGAGCTGCGCTCGATGGAGCAGCGTTTTGAAGTAGCGAAGATGCTGAAGGAAGAAAAAGTCTATACCGAGATTATGCAAAAGACAAATGCAAGTTCAGCGACGATTAGCCGGGTAAACAGGATGCTTAATTATGGAACCGGCTGTCTTAGTGAAGTGCTTGATCGGATGGAAGATGCAAAAGAACAGTCTGAGGAGTAACCAGGCTGTATGCATACCTGTATGAGTCATGTATTATACCCCTTTTAGAAGAGATAGAAAGGATTTCAACATGAAAGAACTGATGTTGGGCAATAAAGCCCTGGCAAGAGGACTGTACGAGGCCGGATGTTCCGTTGTATCCAGTTATCCTGGAACACCGAGTACAGAGATTACAGAAGAAGCAGCAAAATATGATGAGATTTACTGTGAATGGGCTCCGAATGAAAAGGTTGCTATGGAAGTAGCATTCGGAGCTTCCTTAGCGGGAAAGAGAAGTTTTTGCGGAATGAAGCACGTTGGATTAAACGTGGCGGCAGACCCGCTTTTTACCTGTTCCTATACAGGAGTAAACGGAGGAATGGTCATTTGTGTGGCTGATGATGCGGGAATGCATTCCTCACAGAATGAACAGGATTCCCGTCATTATGCGATATCCGCAAAGATTCCTATGCTTGAGCCTTCCGATTCTGCAGAAGCCTGTGCATTTGCAAAAAAAGCTTTTGAGCTTTCGGAAGAGTTTGATACACCGGTTATCATTAAAATGTGTACCCGCGTGGCACATTCCCAGAGTGTGGTGGAGACAGCAGAACGTATTGTACCACAGCCGAAGCCATATGAG
This sequence comes from Eubacterium sp., assembly GCA_022769785.1. Classification (GTDB taxonomy): domain Bacteria; phylum Bacillota; class Clostridia; order Lachnospirales; family Lachnospiraceae; genus Anaerobutyricum. The sequence goes on along the minus strand of JALEIY010000126.1, from coordinate 9,260 downwards.
AAAAATATCGCAAAATACGTTATGATGCCGGGAAATGCCATCCGCCGTCATCCGGTTGTGGAGGAACGTACCCGAAGACTTACCGAATATGCGGAAACCTGCGATTTTAACCGTGTGGAGATGGGAGATACTTCTCTCGGAATCATTACTTCTTCCACCAGTTATCAGTATGCAAAAGAAGTTTTCGGTGAAAAAGCCAGCATTTTAAAGATTGGAATGATTCATCCGCTGCCGGAGAAACTAATTCTTGACTTTGCATCCAAAGTGGAAAAGCTTGTAATCATCGAAGAACTTGATCCGATTATTGAAAATCATTGTAAAGAGCTTGGTCTGACCGTGACAGGAAAAGACGTTCTGCCGATTGAAGGAGAGTTTTCTCAGAACCTTATTGCCCAAAAGCTTGGTGTGGAACTGGCTCCATGGAAGAAACTCGATGAGACAATGCCTGGAAGACCACCGGTTATGTGTGCAGGATGTCCGCACAGAGGACTGTTCTATACTCTTTCCAAAAATAAATGTACGGTTCTCGGTGACATCGGCTGCTATACCTTAGGAGCAGTTGCACCGCTTAATTCTATTGAAATGACACTTTGTATGGGTGCTTCTATCAGCTCCATTCACGGATTTAATAAAGCACTCGGAAAAGAGAGCGAAGGAAAAACCGTTGCGGTCATCGGAGACTCCACATTTATGCATTCCGGAATGACAGGCCTTGCCAATATCGCTTATAACCAGAGCAATTCTACCGTGATTATTCTGGATAACTCCATTACCGGAATGACAGGACATCAGCAAAATCCGACAACCGGTTACAATATCAAAGGAGATCCGGCAGGAAAGATTGATTTGGAAAGCCTGTGTAAGGCTATGGGATTTGAACGGGTAACTGTTGTGGACCCATATGATCTGGCTGCCTGTGACCGGATAATCAAGGAAGAACTTGCGGCGGAGGAACCTTCCGTAATCATCAGCAGACGTCCTTGCGCCCTCTTAAAATATGTGAAGCATAATCCACCTCTGAAAGTGGAGAAAGACAACTGTGTCGGCTGTAAATCCTGTATGCGTCTCGGATGTCCTGCTATCAGCATAAGAGATAAAAAAGCAGTGATTGATACAACACTTTGTGTTGGTTGCGGTGTTTGTCAGCAGCTTTGCAAATTTGATGCGCTGCAGTCATAGGAGGTACATAAAAACATGACAAAAAATATTATGATCGTTGGTGTTGGTGGTCAGGGTTCTTTGCTGGCCAGCAAACTGTTGGGACATTTGCTTTTAACAGAAGGCTATGATGTAAAGGTTTCGGAAGTACACGGTATGAGCCAGAGAGGCGGAAGCGTAGTTACCTATGTTCGTTTTGGCGAAAAAGTGTATTCTCCGGTTATTGATAAAGGAGAAGCAGATTTTATTGTTTCCTTTGAGAAACTGGAAGCTGCCCGTTATGTGGAATATCTGAAAGAAGGCGGAAGAATCGTCGTTAACACACAGGAAATCGATCCGATGCCGGTTATTATCGGTGCTATGGATTATCCGGAGGACCTTATTGGAAAAATGCAGGAACTGGGTATCCAGGTAGATGCGATGGACTGCCTGGCTTTAGCCAACGAAGCCGGTTCTGCCAAAGCAGTTAATCTGGTTCTTATGGGGCGCCTTTCCCGTTATTTTGAGATACCGGAAGAAAAATGGATGAAAGCCATTGAAGAATGTGTGCCGCCGAAGTTTGTCGAGTTAAATAAAAAGGCATTTGCACTGGGACGCGCATAAAAATAATCTGGGAATCCGTCTTTTGAATTCCCCTGAGAATATAAATCACTGTCTGAAAAGAGGAATCCTCTGAATAATGACAGAAAAAACATAGAGGAGAAAAAAAATGAAAAACTACTACCAGCCGGAAATTGAAACCATGCCACTTGAGCAGCTTCAGGCTTTACAGAGCGAACGACTTGTAGCACAGGTAAAGCACGTATATGAAAACGTTGAGTTTTACCGTAATCTGATGGATGAAAAAGGGTTGAAACCGGAAGATATCAAAGGAATCGAAGACCTTCACAAGCTTCCGTTTATCACAAAAGATGATTTACGTGACCAGTATCCGTACGGTCTGCTGGCAGTGCCGTTGGAAGACTGTGTAAGAATCCAGTCAACCAGTGGAACAACAGGACGCCGTGTCATTGCGTTTTATACTCAGGAAGACGTTGACATCTGGGATGAGTGCTGTGCAAGAGCTATTGTGGCAGCAGGCGGAACAAAAGAGGATGTATGTCATGTATCTTATGGATACGGCCTCTTTACCGGTGGTCCTGGCTTAAACGGTGGTTCCCATAAGGTGGGATGCCTTACTCTTCCGATGTCCTCCGGAAATACTGACAGACAGCTTCAGTTCATGACTGACCTGGGCTCTACGATTTTATGCTGTACTCCTTCCTATGCTGCAAACCTGGGAGAGACCATCACTGAAAGAGGACTGAAAGACCAAATCAAGCTGAAAGCCGGTATTTTTGGTGCAGAGCCATGGACAGAGGAAATGAGACATAACATCGAAGAAACCCTTGGAATTAAGGCATATGACATTTATGGCCTTACAGAGATTTCCGGTCCTGGCGTATCTTTTGAATGTGAAGAGCAGGCAGGAATGCATATCCAGGAAGACCATTTCATTCCTGAAATCATCAATCCGGAAACCGGAGAAGTTCTTCCGGAAGGAGAAATTGGAGAGCTGGTATTCACCTGTATTACCAAAAAAGCATTCCCACTGCTTCGTTACCGTACCAGAGACCTCTGCTATCTGACCAGAAAGAAATGTTCCTGCGGACGTACTCATATCCGTATGCATAAACCAATGGGCAGAAGTGATGATATGATGGTTGTAAAGGGTGTAAACGTATGGCCGTCTCAGATTGAGTCCGTACTCTTAAATCAGGGCTTCCAGGCAAACTATCAGATCGTGGTTGACCGTGTGGAAAACCGTGACAGCATTGAGGTTCAGGTAGAGCTGACACCGGAAATGGCAGCAGATTCCTCTGTAACAAAAGAACAGAGAGAAAAGAAGATTGTCAGCGGACTGAAATCCATGCTCGGTATTATGGTTGATGTCAGCGTGGTTGAGCCAAAGACTATTACAAGAAGTGAAGGAAAGGCTGTCCGTGTTGTGGACAAACGTAACTTATACAAATAAAAGGTGAGGAGCCCCGTCACCTGTTATGTTAATAAAGGAGTGCAGGTATTTCTTTAGAAAGTATTCAGAAATATCTGCATTCTTTTTTCAGTTTTCACTGGTATTCTTTCTATATCAAGAAAGAAAGGAGAGAACGAAACCATGAAACTGACGAGGAGAAAAATGTAGATGGAAAAATATCGAGTTTTAGTTGTTGAAGATGACAAGGAAATCAGGGATGGGATTGAAATTTATTTAAAGGCTCAGGGATATGAGGTTTTGAAAGCAGCAGATGGGGAAGAAGGTCTTTCGGTGGTGCGAAGCCAGGAAATCCATCTGGCTATCATCGATGTAATGATGCCCAGAAAAGACGGCATTTCCATGCTGATGGAGCTCCGGCGGGAATATGATTTCCCGGTAATCATCCTTTCTGCCAAGTCAGAAGAGGTTGATAAAATTCTGGGACTGAATATGGGCGCCGATGATTATGTGACAAAGCCATTTACTCCTTTAGAGCTTCTGGCCAGAGTGAACTCTCAGCTTCGAAGGTACAGTATGTATCAGAAAAAACTGAAAGCCGGTATGGAATCTTCGGACCATATTTATCGGATTGGCGGTCTGGAACTGAATAAAGAAAAGGTGGAGCTTAAGGTAGATGGTGAGCCGGTGAAGCTGACACCGATGGAGTATAAAATACTGCTGCTGTTAATGCAGCACCCAGGCCGGGTATTTTCTGCGGATGAGATTTATGAAAGAGTATGGAATGAAAAGGCAGTGAATTCCGATACAATTATGGTACACGTGAGAAATATCCGGGAAAAAATAGAAATCAATCCCAGAAAACCAAAATATTTAAAGGTGGTGTGGGGCGTTGGCTACAAGATGGAAAACCAATCATGAAAAAAGAACCGGAAGTATATGGGGAATTTTACTGGTATTGCTGTGTGCGATTATGGCAGGAACAGCCATGCTGGCTTTTTATCCGCATTTAAAAAAAGAAGCGAAAACAGAAATCGAAGAAAAACTGGAAAAAATCCGGGAACAGAATAAAGAGACCTGTCAGCTGGGAGAAGAGACTATCAATGGTATTATTTCTTCCATTTATTATATGAATTATGCCGTAACCAAAGACATGGGCGTGGAAGAATATGTGACCCAGGGATACGATACCTCAAAGTTTACTGCCGAGGAGAAAAGACTGCTGAAATCAGCTTCAGAAAGCTTTATAAAGGACCTGGGAGAAAGCTATGGTTCCTTCCTGTCCAATTATCGTTTGTCCGCCTGTGCGCTGGGTGAGAGCGAATATGGCAGTCCGGCAGAGCTTCTTCTTCTGGCAAAAGGGGAAGATAAAGAAGAAACAGCGAAAAAAAACTTTGCTACGGGACTTATCATAACTTTTGATGAAAAGGGACTGCCCTCTGTTGCAGATGGCTGGAATCTCCGATATAAGGATAAGCAGGAGGTTTTACAGAAAATCAGGCAGATATCCATGCGGGAGATGTTTGATGGACTTTCTTTCTATGACGATTCTGAGCTTTCTTATGAAGAGGCGGAATTATTATGTCGACTTCCGTTTCCGCAGATAAAAAATGCCACTTTTGTTTTTGCATGGGATGAAATCTCTTCTGACGGCGAAACATACTGGCAGTCTTATCAGGTGGAGCGGGAAGCCTATCTATTCCATGGCTATCTCATAGGAATGTTTGGAATTGCTGCTGTAATGATTCTGCTGGCACTAATTTTACAAAATATCCAGCCACTGGGATTAAGAGATAATTCGTTGTTTCTGCTTCCGACAGAGTTGACCGGAATGGTAATCTTTTTGGGAATTCTTGTGACAATATATGTGATTCCTGATGGATTTGCCATGGCAACTCTTGGAACCGGATTAAAAGAATTGCTGGTGGATGTTGGAGTAGGCAGTCGGTATGTGTCTGCAGCAAATCAGTCGATTATATGGCTTTCCTGGGTCATCTACGCATTTTTCTGGTACTGGGCTGCAGCATCGGTTCTTCCGTATATTACCCATCCGATTCGGAGCTTAAAAGAGAGAATGCTGTTTGTCCGACTGGGTAAATGGTTTCTGAGAAAAATGCGAAAAATTTATGCATGGGCCACGGAAGTAAGCATTTCAGATAAACAGAACAAAACAATTCTGAAAATTATTTTTGTAAATGGAATTGTCGTTGCCCTTTTATGCTGCCTCTGGTTTGGCGGCATCTTTGGAGCAATTTTGTACTCTGTGATTCTCTATATACTGATAAAGAGAAAATCTGCAAAAATAATGGATGATTATCAGAAGCTCCTGGCAAGAACAAGAAGGTTGGCCAAGGGAGATTTTTCTGATCGTAAACCTGAGGATATGGGGCTGTTTAATCCTGTAAGAGATGAACTTGCCTTTGTTCAGGAAGGATTTAAACAGGCGGTAGAATCAGAGGTAAGAAGCCAGAATATGAAAACAGAGCTTATCACCAATGTTTCTCATGACCTGAAAACGCCTCTGACGGCCATTATTACTTATGTGGACCTTTTAAAGCAGGAGAATCTAAGCGATGAGGAACGTCAGGAGTATGTAAATACACTGGATAAAAAGTCACAGCGTTTAAAGGTGCTGATTGAAGATTTGTTTGAAGTCAGTAAGGCAGCCACAAACAATGTGGTTATGAATTATACGAAGGTGGATTTAGTCAGTCTGATAAAAGAAGTCCGGCTGGAAAATGAGGATAAAATTGCAGCCAGTGGTCTGGATATCCGATGGAATCTGCCGGAAGAAAAATGCGTTCTTTCTCTGGATCCGAATCGGACTTACCGCATTATCGATAATCTTTTGCAGAATATTCTGAAGTATTCCATGGAACATTCCAGAGTATATATTGATATGACAAAGGATAATAATCGAATTACTGTATGTTTCAAGAATATATCTGCAGAAGAAATGAATTTCTCAGCCAGAGAGATTACAGAACGATTTGTCCGGGGAGACCGTTCCAGAAATTCCGAAGGCAGTGGTCTTGGACTGGCCATCGCACAGAGCTTTACAGAACTTCAAAAGGGAAGCTTTCGGGTGGAAACCGATGGAGACCTTTTTAAAGTAACCATAAGCTGGAAGACAGAAAAAGAGGAAAAAATAGAACCACTTGAAGAGGATACAGAATAAAAAATGCCAGGGCTCGAAAGGAATCTTTCGAAGACCCTGGTTTTTTGTTTTCGTTGCTGTGCAGCCCACCCGCGAATCCTCTATGAGATTTGCGATTTTAATCCCAGAAGGCTAGCAGCATTTTTTCCAAGAATTCCTTCTCTTTCCTCTTCAGAAAATGGAAGAGCACGGAGTCTTTCTACGATGTCACTTTGCTCCTGCCACGGAGAATCGGTGCCGAATAAAATTCGCTCTGTGCCATGTTTTTTACACAGACGGACAAATGCTTCGTCTGAAAGGTTATGACTTCGGATTGGCATCAGGCTATCCTCCGGATTCGGAACAACAGGTCCGAGAGAGAAGGCCGTATCAAACCACACAGGGGCACCGGCAAGGTCGCTTTCTACCTCATCCCAGCAGCTCCAGTTGCCCATATGTGCCAAAACGAGCTTCTCAGGCTGTACCTGATGTAATACTTTAAGGATATGGGAGACCGACGAGTAATTATGATCCGGAATTCCGATATCGATTCCCGCATGAACAAGGACAATCAATCCGAGTTCGGAAGCGGCTTCGATTATGCGAAGCATACGGATATCATCAAGGTCAATGTTCTGATAAGCCGGATGCAGCTTGATTCCGGGAACCTGATGCTCTTTCAGGCGAAGCAGTTCCTTTTTATAGTTGGTATAATCCGGATGCATTCCGCCAAAAGAAATGATTCCCTGATGAAAAAGTGCTTCCTGCTCAGCAAACATGGTATCGTGAATTTTTTCCACCTGTTCCGGATTTGTCATCACCGGAAGACTGACCGAATAATCGATGTCGGCCTCTTTCATGGAACCAAGCAGCCCGCTCACAGAGCCATCTGTAAAAGGCTTGCTGTGAGATACGAGGGCAAGCTTATGAATCACCTTTGCAGAGATTTTTTCCGGGAAGGTATGAGTGTGAAAATCAATAATCATATGATACCCATTCCTTTATCGGAAGCTTTTTGCCAGCTGTTCAAAAGCAGAGAGAGACTTTTCAATGCGGGCAGTCGGAACACAGAAAGAAATACGGGTATGTCCCGGACATCCGAAGCCGACACCTGGTACAATGAGAAGATTAAAATCTTTTGCCTTTTCGCAGAAAGCAACATCATCTGCAATGAGAGTTCTTGGGAACATATAGAAGGTTCCTTCCGGCTCCACTACATGATAGCCCATATCTTTGAGACCCTTGGCAAGAATCTTTTTGTTGGTCTCATAAATGGAAATATCTGCGGTTTCATCTGCACACATGGCGCATACTCTCTGGAAAAGAGAAGGAGCGTTTACATAACCGAGGGAACGTCCGGCACCGGCGATTGCGGCATAAACAAGCTCCTGCTGTTCAACACAGTCCGGAATAAAGATATATCCCATACGTTCTCCCGGAAGAGAGAGGGATTTGGACCAGGAATAGCAAACCAGAGTGTTCTTGTAATATTTTGGAAGATAAGGGACTGTAGTATTATTAAATACGATTTCACGGTAAGGTTCATCGGCAATCAGATAAATCGGCTGATGGAATTCGGCAGATTTTGCATCAAGAATATCGGCAAGCTTCTTTACTGTTTCTTCGGAGTAAACCGCACCGGATGGGTTATTCGGAGAGTTGACAATAACCGCCTTGGTGTTTTTGTTGATGGATTTCTCAAATGTATCAAAATCAATCTGGAAGGCTTCAATATCTGCAGGAATGAGAGTCATTGATGCTCCTGCGCCTTCAATAAATACTTTGTATTCCGGGAAATAAGGAGCGAATACAATCACCTCATCTCCAGGATTACACAGACCGTTTAAACAGCAGCAAAGCCCTGCAGCAGCGCCAACCGTCACATAAAGATTCTCTGGACGGCAGTCAAAGTCAAACCGTCTTTTTACAGAATCTGCAATCATCTGACGGACAGCAATATCACCCTGGGCGCTTGTATAACCGTGAAGAAGAACTGGGTCACTTTCTTTGATTAACTGAAGAGCTGTTTCATTTACAACGTCCGGGGCCGGAACGCTTGGATTGCCGATGGAGAAATCAAAAACATTCTCTGCGCCAACCTCAGCAGCTCTCATTTTTCCAAATTCAAAAAGCTCGCGGATTACAGAACGCTGGGTACCGAGAGCAACCATTCTTTCATTTAACATAGATATACCTCTCTTTTGCAAAATTTCTGTTATAATCATAGTGCATAATTTTTAATCTGTCAACGAAGCAAGGTTGACTTTTTCATAACAATGTGTTATCTTAAACAAAAGAAATACTTTAATAGGTAAAATTCAAAAAGTACCTTGAATTTGTAAAGATAAAGCATTATTCCCGCCCATAGGTGAACGGCTGTGAGCGGGTTTTTTTATGAGAGAAAGGAAGTAAAAACGATGCCTGTAACTGATTTACTGGAAAGAAATCATAAGCTTTACGGGGATGAGGTGGCCCTGGTAGAGCTTAATCCAACCATGAAGGATACGAGAAAAACTACCTGGAAAGAGTACGATTTAGTTCAGCAGACATCCTCCGAGCCATATCGCCGGGAGATTACATGGAGCGTATTTGATGAGAAGGCAAACCGAGTGGCCAACATGCTTATCAGCCGTGGAATCGGCAAGGGAGACCGGGTGGCCATACTGATGTTTAACTGTCTGGAATGGCTGCCGATTTATTTTGGTATTTTAAAAACGGGGGCAATTGCCGTTCCGTTTAATTTCCGTTTTGATGCGGAGGAGATTCGTTACTGTGCTGATTTGGCAGAGGTACACGTTTTGTTCTTTGGTCCGGAATTTATTGGTCGTATTGAGGCCATTGAAGAAAAACTTGGCAGAGGACGCCTGCTCATTTATGTAGGTGACGGATGTCCAACCTTCGCGGAAAGCTACCGTGAGCTCGTGGCAGACTGCTCCAGCCAGCCTCCGTTAGTCCGTTTAGAGGACGAGGACGACGCTGCTATCTATTTCTCAT
>JALEIY010000115.1 GCA_022769785.1 Eubacterium sp. | reverse complement strand
CGCTGGTTGATTCTTGCAGGGGCGGGTGTTGGAATCGGAATATCCGTCCTGATGTGTCAGCCCATGTCCGTACAGATGAAAAAGCTTTATGGCGTGTCTGAAAATGTATTGCAAAGTATCATGTATGCAGCCTTAAGCGCTGTACTTGTCGGAGGAATTATTCATTTCTTTGTAAGAAAAATACTCCGAAAACTGAATGAAATCACGGCTCTCAGTGTCCTTTCCGGAAATACGGAGACAGAAACGAAGAAAACCGGCAGACTTTGTATTGCTCTGGTGACGGCGATTGCTGTTTTTCTGATGATGATTCCTTCGAATCTTTACAGCACCCTTTCCTCGCCAAAATTTGTGACCTACATGGGCATCGGAAATGGAGAAATCCGTATGGATATGCGTCAGGGAGAAAATGAAGTGCTTAATAAAATAGGAAAGCTGCTGTCCGCAGACCGGGATGTCAAAGAATATGCTCTCTTTCAGACAAGTCTGACTCCCGTAAGGACAGAGGATGGCACCGGAATGAATATGCTGATGGAACAGGGGGACCATACAAAGTTTCCGCTTACCTACAGTAAGGGATGTGCCCCGGCCCATGAAGAAGAAGTGGCATTGTCCTTTTTGCTTTCAGAGGAGCTGGGGCTCTATCCGGGCGATAAGCTTGTTGTCAGGATTTCGGGAGAAGACAGAAAATGTACAATTACCGGAATTTATTCTGATATTACCAATGGTGGAAAAACAGCAAAACTGTTTGTAAAGCAGCCGGACCAGAAAGAAAATGTTATGTGGAGAATTGCCTATGTAACACTGACAGAAGGAGCCAGCCGAAAAGGGTTTATAGACAGATATACGGCAGAGGGGGCAGAGGTGACGGATATCGCTTCCAGAATAAAAGGAACTTATGGCCCGACTCTTATGCAAATTAAAAGGGTGTCGGTGTTGGTTAAGGTGGTATCTTTTGCAATTATTTTACTGGTAATTACACTTTTCATTCGAATGATGATTGCCAGTCAGAGAAATGGAATTTCCATAAAAAAAGCAATGGGATTTCGAAGCATGGATATCCGGAAAAGCTTTCGGAAATCCTGCTTTCCGTATATATTTGCAGGCATCATAATCGGAGCAGTCAGTGGCGCAACTCTGGGAGAAAGCATTTGCGCAGTGGCACTGAAATCTCTGGGAGCAGAGGGCTTTCGGTTTACATTAAATATCTGCTCAATCATTTTTAATATGATATTGGGAAGTCTTGCTGCAGTAGCAGCGGTATGGACAGGAAGTAACGGGATAAACAAAATCAGAGCTGTAGAATGCTGCAGAGGAAGAGAGTAAATATGAGCGAAGTAATCAGAACCACAGGACTTTGTAAAGAAAATATTTTATTTGATGTGAATTTTTCCATGAAAAAAGGAGAACTGGCGGCGGTCATGGGACCGTCCGGTTCCGGCAAATCCACATTGCTTTATCAGCTATCCGGCATGGATAAGCCGGACAAAGGACAGATAATTTTCTCCGGAGAGGATATCTGTACCTATTCCGAGGACCGGAGAGCTGATATGCGGTTAAATAAAATGGGATTTGTATTCCAGCAAATGAATATGCTCCCGGACTTAAATCTCATGGATAATATTATTCTTCCGGCCTGTCAGAGTCAGAAAATGAAAAAGTCCGGAAGAAAAAGCGAAGGACAACTGAAAGAGGAGGCAGCTTCCTTAATGAAAAAGCTCGGCATAGCAGGACTGGAAAAAAGAAAGATAACGGAGGTGTCCGGCGGACAGCTCCAAAGAGCCTGCATCTGCAGAGCAATGATGAATCATCCGGAGCTTCTTTTTGCGGATGAACCAACTGGAGCCTTAAATAAGTCCTCTTCAGAAGAAATCATGGAAGAGTTTGTAAGACTGAACCGGGAAGGGATGAGTATTCTGCTTGTAACCCATGACAGCAGAGTTGCCAGTCGCTGTAACCGGGTATTCTTTATGGAAGACGGAAAAATTACCGGTGAATATATTCTGGGCAAATATGAAGATGCTAAAAAATACGACCGGGAGACGGAACTGAATAAATGGCTGGAAATCCATGGCTGGTAGAGGTATAAAAAGTGTAGTTTCTAAAAGACACAAATTCCATGCAAAAAATAAAAGTGATATGAAGCGTGAATAAGAAATATTAAGAAGGAAATGAAAAAAGTTTTCCGTGCTATTTTTTGTTAATTCATCCAAAGAAGGGCATATTTAAAAAAAAAAATTAAAAAAAAGATAGAAAATGGAGCAAGGAAAGCGGAACCACAGATGGCATATTTCCGAAAAAATATCAAAAGAAATGCCTTTAACAGATATAGTGAACAGAACAGTAAAATGACTGCGATTTGCCAATTTTATCTTTTGTGCTATAATCATTTATGGATATTTCCTTTGTATTTAAAATTTTGAAAGTGAAATATGATGATTAATTTTGGAGGTTACAAATGGCCAGAAAACAAGTAAACAAAACTACAGTGAAAAAGACAGCCACAGCAAAAACAACTACTAAAAAAGCTGAAGATATAGCAACAAAGAATCCGGTTGATGTGGTCACCGAAGTGAAAACAGAAGAACCGGCAACAGTGGAAGCAGCAAAAGAAGAAAAGGCGGAAGCTGTAAAAGAGACAAAAACAACAAAGACTACAAAGACAAGAAAACCAAGAAAAACAACAAAGACTGCCAAAACTGCGAAGACAGCCAAAGCAGAAGAGGCGAAAGCCGAGGAGCCGGTAGAAGAAGTCAAGGCAGAAGAACCGAAGGCAACCGAGAAACCGGTAAAAGAAGCGAAAGCGAAAGAGCCAAAGACAGCCGAGGTTGAGGAGCCGAAAACAGCGGAAGCAGCAAAAGAAGAAACAGCGGAAGCTGTAAAAGCGACAAAAACAACAAAGACAAGAAAACCAAGAAAAACAACAAAGACAGCCAAAACAGCGAAGGCTGAAAAAGCCGAGGAACCAAAGGCAGTCGAAGAACCGGTAAAAGAAGTCAAGGCAGAAGAACCGAAGGCAGTCAAAGTTGAAGAACCTGAGGTAACCGAAGAGCCGGTAAAAGAAGCAAAATCCGAAGAACCGAAATTTGAAATCTGCACCACTCCAAGAAAGAGCGTTGCATTTATTGGTTCCGAATGTTATCCATTTGTAAAGACAGGTGGTTTAGGGGATGTAATGTATGCTCTTCCAAAAGCACTGGTGAAACAGAATTGCGATGTAAAGGTGATTCTTCCGCGGTACAAATGTATTCCGTGGGAATATCAGCAGAAGATGGTATACAGAGGTTCTTTCCAGATGAATTTATGTGCGGATGGCAGAACCTACTATGTAGGAATCATGGAATATGTCTGGGATGGAGTGGTATATGATTTCATTGATAACGATGAATTCTTTGGAACAGGCAATCCATACACCAACCTGATTGACGATATTCCAAGATACTGTTATTTTGCAAAAGCGGCACTGGCAGCATTAAACTATATGAACTGGGTACCGGATATCATTCACTGTCATGACTGGCAGGCAGCTTTGGTTCCGGTATATCTGAGAACCTTATTTGAGAATACAAAGCTGACCACCGCAAAGACCATTCTGACAATTCACAACCTGCGTTTCCAGGGTATCTACAATATCCCAACCATTCGTTACTGGTCAGGATTGCCGGATTATGTCTTTAACAAAGATGCATTAAAAACAGGTTACAGAGATGCCAATATGTTAAAAGGCGGATTAACCTACGCCAATATGATTACCACGGTCAGCAATACATATGCGGGAGAGATTCAGACACCATATTATGGAGAAAAACTCGATGCGCATATGAGACATCATTCTGCAAAATTACGTGGTATTGTAAACGGAATTGATTATGATATCTGGAATACCGCCACAGATTCCAGATTATATGAAAACTATGATTTATCCAACGTATTAGAGAAAAAGAAAGAAAATAAACGCAAATTACAGGAAGAGCTGGGTCTGGCTGTGGACGACGGCAAGTTTGTCATCGGATTAATTTCCAGACTGACCAATCAGAAAGGTCTGGATTTAATTAACGCGATTCTTCCGCAGATTTTAGACGGAAATACACAGGTCGTTGTTCTCGGTACCGGAGACGCCATGTATGAAGATTCCTTCCGTTATTATGAGAATACCAATAAGGGAACCGTATGTTCCAATATTATGTATGATGAGACAAGAGCACACAAGATTTATGCGGGTGCAGATGCTTTACTTGTTCCATCACTCTTTGAGCCTTGTGGATTAACTCAGTTAATTGCAATGCATTATGGTACGATTCCGATTGTCCGTGAAACCGGTGGATTAAAGGATACCGTAGAACCGTATAATCAGTTCTTTAATACCGGAAATGGATTTACATTTGACCGCTATGACGCAGGTCTGTTATTAGATGCAATCAACAGAGCAAAAACCTTATACTTTACCAATCGCTGGTGCTGGGATGAAATGGTTCAGAGAGACATGGACAAAAATGTTTCCTGGGATAATGCAGCAAAACAATATAAAAACTTATATCTGGAATTGGCAAGATAAGTTACAAAAATCCTTCCTGATGAAATACTCAGGAGGGATTTTATTCTATCCCGGATATTAAAACAATCGTTTCTCCGGCAAATATGAAAAGTATATGCAAAAATGTAATTCAACGTGACGTAATTCAAAAAATGAAATGTTATGTGACAAAGTCGGAAAATGAGAAAAAATGTGGAAAAATATTGTATTTTTTGCAGGGAATATGTTATCATTTAAATGAATTGCTATTTTTTTGTATAGTTTTATAATGAGATTATTATGTCATTTTTTGTTTCAAAAATCTATGGGGAACGAATACTTATGCAAGGATAAGATTCCTGTGGAGAAAGAAAAAGAGGAATGTAAGCATGGCAGCGCAGAAGCAGATTTTAATTGTAGAGGACAATGAGCTTAACAGGGAGATGATCAGTGAGATTCTGTCTGATAATTATCAGGTTCTGGAAGCTGAGAATGGACAGGAAGCACTGGATGTTTTGAAGCGGTACAGAGATAACATCGCTCTTATTCTTTTGGATGTTATGATGCCTGTGATGGATGGATACACCTTTTTGGACAGGGTAAAAGAGGATGAGGAACTGACATTGATTCCTGTTATTGTGATGACGCAGAGCGACAGAGAAGAAGATGAGGTGGCAGCTCTGGCACATGGTGCTACGGACTTTGTGCCAAAGCCGTATCGGCCACAGGTGATTTTGCACCGGGTTGCCAGCCTTATTAAGCTGCGGGAAACTGCTGCAATTGTAAATCTGCTCCAGTATGACCGCCTTACAGGACTTTACAGTAAAGAGTTTTTTTATCAGAAGGTGCGGGAACTTCTGCAGAAGGAACCGGAGAAGGATTATACCATCGTCAGCACCAATATTGAGAATTTTAAATTGTATAATGATAACTATGGTGTCCGGGCAGGAGATATTCTTCTGAAAGAATTAGCCAATGCGATTCGGGAGGGAAGTGGAGAAAATGCTATTTGCGGTCGCTTCGGTGCCGACCGGTTTCTGTGCCTGCAGGAGAGCAGCCGTGCATTGGAAGATCAGAGAGACATCATGGCGAAGTATGCCCCGACCGTTGAATACACACCCGGCATTAAAAATCTTATTATAAAATGGGGAATTTATGAAATAAAAGACCGCACGGTCCCGGTGGAGCAGATGTGCGACCGGGCACTGCTTGCAGGTGACAGTATTAAAGGACAATACCACAGGAATTTTGCCATTTATGATGATGCACTTCGAGGAAAAATGCTGCGGGAGAAGGCTATCACCGATGCAATGGAGAAAGCCCTGGAGGAAGAACAGTTTATCGTATATTTCCAGCCAAAGTATAATCTGAATGAAGAATGTATGGTCGGGGCAGAAGCGTTAGTCCGCTGGATTCATCCGGAATGGGGCTTTATGTCTCCGGGAGAATTTATTCCGTTATTTGAGAAAAATGGCTTTATTCCACAATTGGATCAATATATATGGGAACAGGTCTGTATTCAGTTAAGAGCCTGGAAGGAAAAGGAAATTCCGCTCCTGCCGATTTCTGTCAATGTGTCCCGTGCCGACGTGTATCAGATTGATTTGGTGGATACCCTTATGAATATCACCCAAAAGTACGGTATTGAACCGGAATATCTTCATCTGGAGATAACAGAAAGTGCTTATGCGGAAAATCCGGCTCAGATTATCGGAACGGTAAACCGCTTAAGGGAGTTGGGCTTCATTATTGAAATGGATGATTTCGGCAGTGGTTATTCTTCTCTGAATATGTTCAGTCAGATGAAGATGGATATCTTAAAGCTTGATATGAAGTTTATTCAGAATGAGATGACAAAGCCGGTGGACCAGAGTGTTCTGAATTATGTCATCAGCATGTCTCATGGAATGGGTTTGCGCGTAGTGGCAGAAGGAGTAGAGACCCGGGAGCAGATGGAACGTCTGAAAGAATTCGGCTGCGATTGTGTTCAGGGATATTATTTCGCCAAACCAATGCCGGTGGCAGAATATGAACAATTATTAAAGAAGCAGCCTCCATGTTCTGTAGCTCTCTCATTGAAAAAACCGGCGAAGATTCTTCGAATACGAAATCTGCTGGTAGTTGATGAAGACAAAGAATACAGAAATAAAATCAGCGAATTATTTAAAGGCCAATATCGGATTCTGGAGGCTTTTGATGCGGACAGTGCCCTTGAGATTATTACATCGGAGGGGGCTGACGCAGTGTCGGCGGTTATTTTAAGTATTACTCTTCCGAAAGATGGTGCCGCATTATTATTAAAAGAGCTGAGGCAAAATCCGGTATTCTGGAAGATTCCTGTACTGGCTACCATACCGGGAGGAGGAATTATAAAAGAATCACCTCTTACCCTCGAAACTGATGATTTCCTGTGTAAATGTCATCCTCTTCACGATTTGAAAAGGCGAATCGAGCGACTGATGGGAATTGCGGCATCTCACGAACGAGAGATTACTTTGCAGGATGAGGCGAGCCGGGACTATCTGACGGGATTACTGAACCGACGGGGACTTCAGGCAGCAATGGATTCTCTGCGGAAGGAGGATCTTCCTGTGGCAGTATGCCTCTTTGATCTGGATGAGTTAAAGAAGGTCAATGATACCTGTGGTCACGATGCCGGTGACCGTTTAATTCAGTCTTTTGCGGATTTGCTCAGGAGAAAAACCCGGGCAAGAGATATTCTCTGCCGTTATGGCGGTGATGAATTTATAGTATTTTTGAAACAGGTGAAGAATAAAGAAGCTGCCCTGAAAAAAGGGTCGGATATCTGTCTTGCATTTCAGTCCTCCTGTTCTGTGGGAATTGCCCTGGGAGGACCGGAGGAGAAGCATTTTGCAAAGCTGATTCAATGTGCAGACCAGGCATTGTATTGTGCCAAAAGAGAAAATAAAGGTGGCTGCTGTCTGTGGAATGACAAAATGGAAGAATAGATTATGATATGATACTGAAGTGACGAAATAAAAAAGAGCACACGACAGTTTAGCGATATGAAATGTGAGGATAATACAATGCCAAAAGTAGGATTAATAAAAAAATATATTGTTCCAGTGTTGTGTGCGCTTGTGTTTATCATTTTTCTTGGACTGGGTATTTTATTTATTCGTTCCTATATGGTGCAGCAGACCATTCAGGAACGTACTTCTCAATTGGAGGAAATGGTAGCTCAAATCAGGATTAATCTGGAATATGGTCTGGAGACACACTGGAATTATGTTTCAGCGATTGAAAAAGAGATTGAGGGAAAGCATTGTGACGATGACGACGCGGTGATTAACAATATTGCTTCTTTAGAGAATCAGTTTTGTATCGACCTTTATGGATGCAGGATTATGCTGCTGGATTCCATGGGAAGAGCTTATCTGGATTATGGCTCGGCAGGAATCTGGGATGATATCAACCGTCTGTCTAACGGAAAAAAACGCAATACCTTTGTTTCAGATACCAGTAACGTGGATGGAACATTTCTTGTCTTTTCCCAGAAGCTTGATAACCCGGTTACGGTTGGTGAGGATAACAGAAGATTTACGCATGTCGTTCTTCTGAAAGATATCAGGACGCTGAAAAAATACTATACGACTGAGACTTATGGCGGAAATGCAGCGACATATATTATTAAAGAGAATGGCCTTTTAGCTTATTATGATGCGGAAGATGATATTATCGGTGTCAGAAATGTGTTTAAGGCACTCGAAAATGGTGAGAAAGCTCTGGGACGGGATTTTCAGGCAGTGAAAACGCAGCTGGATAATAAAGAAAGAGTTGCAGCCAATATTTTCTTTAATGAAACGGAATATTATTATTGTCTCGCATCATTAAAGCAGTATGATATGACTCTGATGCTGCTGGTCCCGGCAGAGTATGTCGCTATCAATACCATGAATATGATGAATTCCACTATCCGGGTGGAGCTTATTTTCATGTCTGTTCTGGCTATTATGATGGTGCTTGCAATGAGCAGCTTTATAAAGGTGCAGCGAAGCGGTCAGCTTGTAAAAATTGAGCAGGAGAATAATAAAGAACTGAACCGGCTGAAGCTGGCGGCGGAGGATGCGCTCCGTGCGGCAGAGGCGGCAAATAAATCCAAAAGCACGTTTCTTTCCAATATGTCTCATGATATCCGCACCCCTATGAATGCTGTAATTGGATTTGCCACACTTGCGGCAGCCAATGTGGAAAACACGGAAAAGGTAAGGGACTATCTTGCGAAGATTCTCTCGTCGAGTAATCATTTGCTGAGCCTGATTAATGATATTCTGGATATGAGCCGGATAGAAAGCGGAAAAATCAATCTGGAAGAGTCGGCGGCAAATTTGTCTGATATGCTTCATGACATTAAAACAATTATCAGCGGTCAGATTCATGCCAAACAGCTGGAATTGTATATGGATGTAATGGATGTCACGGATGAAGATGTGTTCTGTGACAAGACGAGACTGAATCAGGTATTGCTGAATCTTTTGTCAAATGCAATTAAATTTACACCGGCAGGAGGTACCGTGTCTGTTCGTGTGACACAGATACATAATGCCCCGAAAGGAAAAGGACAGTATGAAATTCGGGTCAAGGACACAGGAATCGGTATGAGTCCGGAGTTTGCAGAGCGGATTTTTGAGCCTTTCGAGAGGGAAACAACCTCAACGGTAAGCAGAATCCAGGGAACCGGGCTTGGTATGGCCATCTCAAAAAATATTATTGATATGATGGGCGGTACTATTGAGGTTCGTTCTGAGCAGGGCAAGGGTACCGAATTCATCGTGTGCCTGACATTGCGCCTGCAATCGGAGCGTCGCAGCGTGAAGAAAATCTGGGAGCTGGAAGGAATGAAAGCACTGGTAGTGGATGATGACTTTAATACCTGCGACAGTGTGACCAAAATGCTGGCCCAGGTCGGTATGCGTTCTGAGTGGACACTTTTTGGTAAGGAGGCAGTCCTTCGAGCCAGACAGTCTATGGAACTTAACGATGCGTTTCGGGCATATATCATTGACTGGCGTCTGCCTGATATGAATGGTATTGAAGTGACAAGACAGATTCGAAGTCTGGGAGACGATACCCCGATTATCATTCTTACCGCCTATGACTGGGATGACATTGAGGAGGAGGCAAGAGCAGCCGGAGTAACCGCGTTCTGCGCCAAGCCGTTGTTTGTGTCAGATCTTCGGAAAGCATTGCTGGATGCAATTGGAAGTCAGAAAGAGCCGGGTGACAGGCACAGCCTTCCTTATGATGACGAAATGAAAATGTTTGAGGGCAGAAGCCTGCTTCTGGCAGAGGATAATGAACTGAATCAGGAGATTGCGATGGAGATCCTCGGAGAATACGGTTTCCGAATTGATACAGTAGAAAACGGTGCGAAAGCATTGGAAAAAGTGACATCGTCCAAACCGGGAGACTACGATTTAATTCTTATGGATATTCAGATGCCTGTGATGGATGGCTACGAAGCCACAAGGAGAATACGTGCTCTGGAAGACCCTCTGTTATCAAATATCCCAATTCTGGCCATGACTGCAAATGCCTTTGAAGAAGACAGGAAAATGGCGAAAGAATGCGGTATGGATGGCTTCTTATCAAAACCAATTGAAATGGATGAAGTTATTAAGGAATTGAAAAAAATATTTGTGCAGGGATAAAAATGACAGGAGTAGTAATAGGTTTTATTATATGGAGTATAGTCGGGTGTTTCTTTATCGGCATCGGCATCCGTTCTTTTTTCTCAAAAAAACCAGTGCAATTCTGGGCAAATGCCGAAATGTTTGAAGTTACAGACGTGAAAAAATATAATGCTTCCGTTGGCGGATTATTTTGTGCCTTTGGTGTGGTACTTATTATTCTGGGGCTTCC
>JALEIY010000010.1 GCA_022769785.1 Eubacterium sp. | reverse complement strand
GTATCGGACCAGAGGATGAAACCAGTAAACAATTTTTCCCGGAATGACCAGGGCATTCCAGATGGTATCACCGTGTTTATAATGAAAAAGCTCATGAAGCAGCATAAAGCGGATTTCATCCGGACTGAAATCGGTAATCAGAGAAATCGGCAGATAGATTCTGGGATGAAACAGCCCGGCAATTACCGGTGAAGATAAAAATGCGGTGCTGTAAACCGGAATCGGTTTTCGGATGCTCATTTCCTTGCGGCAGTCCCCGTAAAGGCGGAGTATTTCCCTGTTTTGCACAGGAAGGGCGGAATGCTCGATTCTGGCAAGACGAATTCTGGCAAGAAGCATGGAAAAAGCGGTCACAGCTATTCCGGCGAGCCATATAAAAAAGGCTGTCTGTCCCAAAATTGATGGGGTTTGCGTACTCACAGACATAGAAAAATCATTCATCCATTCTGCGGAGGCTGCAGTTTGTGCCGCAGTTTGAATCGGGATATGGGCGGTCTCTCCCAGCGGGAAGCCGCTGTGCAAAAAAGAAGGGATAAAGAATCCGGGAACCGGGAAATTACTGAAAAACGGAATGACCAGCAGAGGAAACAGGCAAAACCACAGGTGATACCGCATCCGGCCGGTCAGATATTTGCCCAAAAACTTCTGCACCATACAGAGGATTCCCACGGCAGCCCCAAGCAAAAGGCAGCATATGAGAAAACGAATCATGAAATCTGCCAAATCAATCTCCTCCTTTTTCTGACTCACGGGAAAGAAGTGAGCGAAGGGAATCAATTTCTTCAACGGTCAGCTGCTCCTCCTCCAGATAAGAGGAGACCAGAGCAGTCAGATTGCCGTCAAAATATCTTTTCAGAAAAGAACGGCTTTTTTGCCCGATGTAATCTTTTTCCCTCACAAGAGGAGTGTATATAAACATTCGGCCTTCTTTTTTATAAGAAAGTGCTCCTTTGGTGACCAGACGCTTAATCATAGTCTGTATGGTTTTGGGACTCCAGGAAGTGGATGCGGTCAGGCGGTCTGTAATCTCATTTGTACTGACCGGAGCGCATTTCCATACATTTTTCATTACTTCAAATTCCGCTTCTGATATTTGTGGTAAAGGTCGCATTTGTTCTCTCTCCTTAAATCTTACATATGTAGTATATTATGCTGTTTTTTTCGGAATGTCAACATTCATAGTCCTGTTTCCAGAAAAATTTCATAAAATAAATATATATCCCAGACACTCTGCTTCATAGACATTATCCTTGAAAAATGATAAAATATATACAGAAATTATCGGGTTGTAAGAGAAATGGGGGAGGTCGCTTGAAGAACAGAAAAATAATCGGCTGGTCGGTTTTCATGATTGCAGTCAGTTTTATACTGGTCACAGTTCTTGCACTCCGGTCGCTGAATACTGTAATTGATAATAATAATGAAGAGATGACGACCATTCTTGCATCTCAGATTTATGATGAACTGAATAATGAGCTGCTGACACCAATTATGGTTGCCCAAACCATGTCTCATGATTATTTCCTGAAGAAAATGCTTATGCAGAAGGATTTCCCTCATGATGGGGAGACGGAAGAAGCGGTCGTCTCTTATCTGAATTCTCTGTGTTCCGGATTTAATTACAATTCTGCATTTGTGGTTTCGGATAAAAGCAGAAAATATTACACCCAGAAAGGATACAATAAAACGGTATCTCCGAAAACGGACACCCATGATATCTGGTATTCGATTTTTGTGGACAGTAACCTGAAATATGATTTTGATGTTGACACCGACGAAGTCCATGATAACCAGTGGACGGTATTTGTAAACTGCAGAGTGGAAAACGAAGACAGTGAACTGCTGGGAGTCTGCGGTGTCGGTGTGAAAATGACATCTTTGCAGGATATTCTTTCCAAATATGAAAAAAGATATGGCATCAAGGTGAATCTGATTGACGAAAATGGTCTGGTTCAGGTTGACACGGATACGATTAACATTGAGAATGCGGTGCTGGAGGATGCCGTAGCAAGTTTCAAAGAAAACGCTGATTACACTTATACGGAATCCGACAAAGGCGGATATATTGTCACGAAATATGTCGAAAATTTTGACTGGTATCTGGTGGTTGCCAAGGAAGAGACGGATGCGTGGGGAGTGTATTCCTCGCTGATTCTCCGGAGTGTCCTTGCTTTTGCGGTGATAATCATCCTGCTTTGTGTGCTCATGTTCGGTTTCCTGAATAAAGACTGGAAGGAACTGGAGATTGGAGCCCGGCTGGACGGTATGACCGGCCTTTTAAACAAGAAAACACTGATTGCGGAAACAGAGGAGATTTTATCTTCTTTCTCTTATAATACAGCAGCCTTTGTTTTTATGGATTTAGACCATTTCAAGGAGGTCAATGACCGCCTTGGGCATGCCATGGGAGACCGGGTGATTAAAGAAGCTGCCCGGGGAATCCAGGAGATTTTCCGTCAGGATGATATTATCGGACGCTTCGGTGGAGATGAGTTTTGCGTCTTTTTAAAAGACGTTCCGGAGAATATCCTCTATGCCCGACTGAATGAGTTAATGGATAAATTAAGAGCGGAATACACGGACGGAGTCGTTACGATTCCAGTCACAGTCAGTATCGGAGCAGTCTATTACCACGGGAAACACAGAATTACCTATCAGGAAATGATGGAAGAAGCGGATAAAGCCCTTTACAAGGCAAAGGAGCGGGGAAGAGACCGCTATGTATTTACCAAGCTGTCCTAATAACCGCCCCGGACGGGGCGTATACTTCAAATGCCAGGGCGAATGCCCCGGAAAATGAGGCATACGCCTCGCTTGAGGGCGGGAGAAGGAAGCGATAATCCTGCTATAATATAATATATTTACAGATGAACAATACAGCCAGTCCGTACATCAGCGGGCTGATTTTTTTCTCTTTATTACCGGAAACAATATGAAGAATCACATAGGAGATAACACCCAGAGCGATACCTTCGGAAATGCTGTACATAAACGGCATTGCGATAACGGTGATAAAGCCTGGAATGGCTTCTGTATAGTCGTCAAAATCAATTTTCGTGATGGAGGTAAGCATTAAAAATCCTACCATAATCAGTGCCGGTGCGGTGGCAAAGGATGGAATCGCCAAAAAGATTGGTGACAGGAAAAGTGACAGTGCAAATAAAATACCTGCGGTGAGAGCCGTCAGACCGGTACGTCCGCCTTCAGATACACCGGAAGCACTTTCCACAAAGGTTGTAACCGTAGAGGTTCCGCAAAGCGCACCCATGGTTGTTCCCAGTGCGTCAGTCAGCAGTGCACCGCGAATGCGCGGAAGCCTTCCGTCTTCGTCTAGCATATCAGCCTGAGAAGCAACGCCAATGAGAGTTCCCAGAGTATCGAACATATCCACGAAAAGGAAAGCAAACATGACAACAGCAAAATCAAAGCTTAACACTTTGGAGAAATCTACCTGGAAAAGAGTCGGCTTCAGGCTCGGCACAGATAATCCTGCGGAGAAATCCGGCAGAAGACTGTAATAACCTGCTTCCGGATTTGGAACGTACAGTCCGGTGAACTGACAGATGATTCCCAGACCCCAGGTAAGAAGGATTGCCCATAAAATGCCGCCTGTTACTTGTTTAATAAGGAAAAATGCTGCGATTAAAATACCCAGCAATGCCAGTAATACAGTGATACCATCCTGACGGAAGGTGCCGGATGCAAGAGATTTTTTGAAGGAAAACAGGCCCAGCAGAGTGGCATCATTGTTTACGACGATTTTTGCATTCTGGAGACCGATAAAGGCTATGAAAAGACCGATACCTGCGGAAACCGCATATTTTAAGTTCATTGGAATTGCGTGGAAGATTGCTTCTCTGACATTTGTGAGGGAGAGAACGATAAAAATAATACCCTCAACAAAGACAGCAGCGAGAGCCATTTGCCAGGTGTAGCCCATGCCGAGAACCACGGTGTAGGCGAAATAAGCATTCAGGCCCATGCCGGGAGCAAGGACAAAAGGATAATTGGCAAATAAAGCCATGAGGCAGGATGCGACAAAGGATGTCAATGCGGTTGCAGTGAAAACAGCTCCCCGATCCATTCCGGCAGCAGATAAGATATTTGGATTGACTGCCAGGATGTAAGCCATGGTCATAAATGTGGTGATACCGGCCATGATTTCGGTTTTTACAGTGGTACCGTTTTCTTTCAGTTTAAAAAAATGTTCCATTATGGTCTCCTTTCTGATACTATTACGGTATGGCAAAAGTCTGTAGACTATTTTTTCCTGAAAAAAGGATAACATACATTTTTTCAGAAATATCAGACACAGAAATTTCACATTCATTATGATATATACAGTCTGACTTTCTTTACAAAGAAAACAAAAAACAGATAGAAATGGCGGTAAATGACGATGGAAGAGAAAAAGCATAAACGAAGAATTCATTATTCAGGGAAATATCCCAGACGTTTTGAAGAAAAATATAAAGAACTCCAGCCGGAAAAATATGAAAGTACCGTGGCGAGGGTGATGGAAAAGGGAAGCACTCCGGCAGGAATGCATATCTCAATCTGTGTGCGGGAAATTCTTGATTTTCTACAGATTAAACCGGGACAAAAAGGACTGGATGCGACCTTGGGATATGGAGGGCATACCAGGGAAATGCTGCGCTGTCTGGAAGGTCAGGGGCATATCACCGGCCTGGATGTGGACCCGATTGAATCGGAAAAAACAAAAGAACGGCTTCGAAAAGAAGGATTTGGAGAGGATATACTGACAGTGAAGCTGATGAACTTTGCCGATGCCTATAAGCTGGCACAGACAGAAGGCCCATTTGACTTTGTTCTGGCAGATTTGGGAGTTTCCTCCATGCAGATTGATAATCCTGAGAGAGGATTTTCCTATAAAACAGAAGGCCCGCTGGACTTGCGGATGAATCCTTTGAAAGGCATCAGTGCGGCGGAGAGACTGGAAGAAATATCCGGAGAGGAACTTGAGGGAATGCTTATAGAAAATGCGGATGAGCCATATGCCGCAGAGATTGCATCCGCTGTAATCCGTTACAGGAAGACCGGAGAAAAAATAGATACGACCACGAAGCTCCGAAAAATAATCGAAGAGGCACTTTCTTTCCTTCCGGCGGCCGAGAGGAAGGAAACGGTCAAAAAGTCCTGTCAGAGATGTTTTCAGGCACTTCGTATCGATGTAAACAGTGAATATGAGGTGCTGTACACATTTCTGGAAAGGCTTCCGGAGATACTTTCCGAAGGAGGAAGGGCCGCCATCCTCACCTTCCATTCCGGAGAGGACCGACTGGTGAAAAAGTCCTTCCGGCAGTATTATAAAGAGGGAATCTATCAGGAGATTTCCAAAGATGTGATAAGACCTTCCGCTGAGGAATGCCGAAAAAATGGCCGGGCCCGTTCTGCAAAGCTTCGATGGGCCATCCGGTGTTAGTATGCCTGATTAAAAATCATATTGTGCCGGAGAAAGAAGGGAAAGGAGAAACAATAATGAAAAAAAGAGCAGTGATTGCCATGAGCGGCGGTGTGGATTCTTCCGTGGCAGCATATCTGATGAAAGAAGCAGGCTATGACTGCATTGGCGTTACAATGAAGCTTTATGATAATGATGATATCGGTATGGAGAAAGAAAAAAGCTGCTGCAGCC
>JALEIY010000221.1 GCA_022769785.1 Eubacterium sp. | reverse complement strand
AATCCTGAATCATCTTGCGGGAGGAGTTACGGTAACAATTGAAGATGATTTTTCAAAGGAGGATCTTTCCCTTAAGCAGGGAGAGACCATTACTCTTTCCGATGAGCAGGCCATGCATTTTGTGCGGGGACGTATGGGTGTGGGAGATGGCACCAATGAAAACCGGATGAAACGCCAACGGCAGTATTTAGAGGCCATCAAACCATTATTGATGGAGAAATGCCGGCAGGATAATGAGTATCCGCTGACGATGTATGATGAGCTTGCCGATTATATGGTAACGGATATGAGTCGAAATGATTTTATCAAAGTGGCTGCATCCCTTCTTGATGCCAGGGAAACAGAACCGGCGCAGATTGAGGGAACCAGTGCCATCGGTGACTGGGGATTTAATGAATTTACACCCGATGAAGACAGCCTTGCAGAGACAGTGGTTGATTTGTTTTATGACAGAGTGGAGAAATAGAGGAGAAAGATTATGAGTCCGACGACAAAAACAAAAGCAGAGGATAGCACAGCATTTTCGGTGATTTCCGGAGGAAAGGTTCCTGACCAGGGAAGAAGACCGGACAAAGACGCAGAGATTGATCTTCTTGAGCTGGCTTTTGTGCTGCTTGACAAACTTCATTATATTATACTGTGTTTTCTCATAGGAGCGGTGCTTGCCAATGCCTATTCCTATTTTATGATTAAACCGACTTACCAGTCCACAGCCAAAATGTATGTGGTTTCCGCATCCAATGATTCGGTGGTGGACCTTACAGATTTGAATATCGGTACCTCTCTTACGGCGGATTACGAACAGTTGATGCTGAGTTATCCGGTATTGGAGCAGGTAATTGACAAACTGAAGCTTGATACCACATCCGATTTGCTGGCGAAACAGATTTCGCTGACCAATCCGGAAAATACCCGTATCTTAAATGTTACAGTAACCAGTACCGAACCGGAGCTTGCCAGAGATATTGCCAACACCCTTGTGGATGTGTCGGTGGAATACCTTCCGAAAACCATGGAAACCAGTGCGCCGAATGTGGCACAGCGGGCGAAACTGGCCGACCGCAAATCCGGACCGAGCTATATGAAGTATACCATGATGGGAGCCCTGCTTGGAGCATTTTGTTATTGTGCTTTCCTCATCTTTGGATATCTGACCGATGATACGATACATACTCCGGAAGATATGGAGAAATATTTTGGAATTATTCCATTGACATCTATCCCGGATAGTGAGTTATACTATAAAGAGACTTCTGATACAGAAAAGAAGCAATTATTCAGAAAGGGCTAAGAGAAGCATGAAGAAGTTGGAACTGACAATCCCGGAACTGCCCTATGCGGTGGAGGAAGCCCTGAACCGTCTGAGGGTGAATATCAAGTTCTGCGGAAAAAATACAAAAATTATACTGGTGACCAGCAGCATTCCCAATGAGGGAAAAAGCTTTACGTCGGTTAATCTGTGGAAAATGCTTGCCGAAGCGGGATTTCCTACGGTGCTGGTGGATGTGGATTTGCGAAAGTCCGTTTTGCAGGACCGGCATTCCTTTGACAGCGAGGATGAACTGAAAGGACTGGATTACTATCTTTCCGGTCTGGCTGAATATCAGGATGTCCTTTGTGAGACAAATATTAAAAACGGATATATCATTCCGTGTACCAATGTTTTGGAGAATCCGTCGGCATTACTGGAAGATGCCAGGATGAAAGAACTGTTTGGACAGCTTTCCGAGAACTTCCGGTATGTAATTGTGGATTCGCCGCCGCTTAACAGTGTTGCCGATGGAACTCAGATTGCGGCTCTTTGCGACGGTGCAATTCTGGTAGTTCGCAGCGGGGAAACCTCCCGCGCGTTGATTAAAGACTCTCTGAGACAGCTGGAGAGAGCAAACTGTAAGCTTCTTGGAACGGTGTTAAACCGGGTGGAGACGAGAAGTCCAAGCTACAAGAAATATTACGGAAGCTATGGAAGATATAATCAGGAAGAGTATTATGGGAAAAAGCCGAAACGGAAAAAATGGCATTAGCCCGTAAGGACGGATTTCAAAACAGATTCTGTTTTTGAAATAAATGAAACTAATTCATTGGCGGTAAACAGTATGCGCGTGGCGGCAGATCTGATTATCGATATAAAAGGAGGCATGATTATTATGAATCGTATGAAAAAAATAATCGCTATGCTGCTTGCAGTAATGCTGATGGTTCCGGCCGTTGTCGGCAATGCTGCAGCTTCACCACAGAAGGTGAGCATGACAAAGGTTACAGCTTCTGCAAAAGCAACCACTTATAACAAGAAGGTTCAGAAGCCAAAGCTGACAGTAAAATATAATGGTAAAACTCTCGTGGAAGGAACCCATTTCACGGTTGTTAAGCAGACATGGCAGTCTGCAGGTACCTATAAGGTAACTATCAAGGGTAAAGGAACATTTGCCGGCACAAAGACTGTGACATATACTATCAACAGAGCAGCTCAGAAGATTTCAACCGTAAGTAATAAGACCTACAGTGTGAAAAAAGTAAGAAAGAAAACTTATAAGTTTAATCTGAAAGCAAAATCCACTGCAAAGACCGAGATTACTTACAGCAAGAGTTCAACACCGAAATCCTTAAGAAAATACATCAGTGTAAGCAAAAAAGGTACGGTTACTCTGAGTAAGAAAGCAAAGAAGGGTACTTATAAGATTAAGCTTACTGCAAAAGCAAGCCCAACAAACTACAAGGCTGCAAGCAAAATCTTTACAATCAAAGTGAAATAATACCTTTTATCATGTGCCGCCTGGGCGCCCGGTGGCAAAAAAAGGCATCCTGGCCACGCAGGATGCTTCTTTTTTGCCTTTTGGAAGAAGGTACTCTTTGTTGACAAATGCCGGTATCTTATATAAAATGATTGAGAAACTATAGTTTTTACAGGAAAAGGGGTTTATGATGATTGAAAAGCTGGAGAAAAAGCTGGTAAATGTACTGCTTTTTTTGGATTTATTTAGAATGAAGAAAAAAATACCGAAGGATTTTACTTCGGTTTTGCGAACCCAGGACAAAAGAGTAAGAAAGCTGGTAAAAAAAGCCTACAAGATTCCTTTTTATAAAAAAAGATTTGATGAGGCCGGTGTGCGTCCGGAGGATATCCGAACAGGAGATGACCTTTCCAAACTTCCTCTTCTGACAAAGGATGAGCTTCGGGCATGGATGAATGAGGAAGCCAAAAAGCCAAAATACAAAAACTGGTTCCACGATACCACCAGCGGCTCCTCCGGAGTACCGCTGATGCTGCTCGTTTCTCCAAAGGAGAAGGCTTACAACATGGCCAACTGGTTCCGTGTTATGATGACGGCAGGTTA
This sequence comes from Eubacterium sp., assembly GCA_022769785.1. Classification (GTDB taxonomy): domain Bacteria; phylum Bacillota; class Clostridia; order Lachnospirales; family Lachnospiraceae; genus Anaerobutyricum. The sequence goes on along the minus strand of JALEIY010000221.1, from coordinate 3,482 downwards.
CAATCCGTTTTTCGGAAAAACCATGAGCCGGAAAAGCGCACACAGTATCACCGGTGGAAGTGACACCTTCCTGCAGCATTTTGGAATCCTGCGCCGCGGCTTTGTATCCCAGTATGACCCGGAGCCGGATATTGTAAAGCAGATTAATGCCTACCGCCCGGATTTCCTCTATATGAACAAGAGCGAGTTTATGAGGATTTGCCTTTACTGCAAGCAGAATAACGTGAAGCTGGCGAAACCAAAATACTACTGTCCGACAGGAGAAAAGATTGATGATACCGCAAGAAAGCTTTTCCGGGAGATTCTGGGACCGGGTATCATTGATTCTTACGGTACAGCGGAGACCGGTGCAGCCATGGTTCGGCTGTTTGACAGCAGGGAATACGTGATTCATAATGATTCCTTCGTTGTTAATATTTACGATGAAAACAACCGGCCGGCCAATGAGGGAAATATTGTGGTAACCCCACTTTACAAGACCGATTTGCCCCTCATCAACTATGCCATCGGAGACCGGGGAACCTGTGAGATGCGGGACGGTGTTCGTTATGTAACCAGTGTACAGGGCAGAATGAATGACTTTTTCCGCTATGATACGGGAGAAGTAACCACTTTCTTTGAGATTGCACCGATTATCGCCCACTGCGAGGACATTTTTCAGATTCGTTTCATTCAGAAATCCTATCATAAGATTCATGTACAGTGCGTACAGAATAAAGAAATGTCCAAACTGACAGAAAAAGAAGTGGAGGAGAAGCTGACCGCAGCCTTAAATGCCAAATTCAAACATCCTTTTGAGATTGAATACGAATGGATGGATTCGATTCCGCCGGATAAAAACGGAAAGCTTCGTATGATTGTCTGCGAAGTGAAATGATGAAATCAGGAACAGGAGATTACTTTTATGTCAGATAAAAATAATTCGTCCAATAAAGCGTCCTTAAATCGCAGAGCATTTACTTCCGGATTCTTTTTCATTCTGGCTCAGCTTCTGGTCCGGGGACTTACCTTTGTTGTGACTCCGGTATACACCAGATTGCTGTCGGAGGCACAGTACGGGCAAATTCGGGTATATGAATCCTGGCTGCTCATCGCCTACACAGTAATGTCCTTATGCCTGTGGCGAAGCGTGGATGTGGCGAAATATGATTTTAAAGAAAAATTTAACAGCTATGTATCCAGTGTGCACAGCCTGTCCTATATTTCCATCGCGGTATGCTTTGGCCTTTGTCTGCTGTTTAAGCCGCAGGTACAGGCATTTTGCCGAATGGATGACCTGATGTTTTATACCTGCTTCCTTTATGTGTTTACTTACACCAGTATGCTTTATCTGCAAAGAAGAGACAAGCAGATGTTAAGATACAAGTTCAGTACCGCGGCCACTTTTTTGACGATTGTACCGGGAACCTTCCTGTCCATTTACCTGATTTATCAGGGACGGGTACAGGGGCTGACAAATCAGCTTGTTGACCGGAGAGTCATTGGATATTACACGCCGCAGATTATCGGCGGTGCTATCATTGCCTTTATACTCTGGTATCAGGGCAGAACACTTTTTAAGAAGGAATACTGGAAATACGGCCTGGCCTTCAGCCTTCCGCTGATTCCGGAAGCACTTTCCATCCAGATTATGAACCAGTCGGATAAAATCATGATTCAAAACATGATTGGTGACCGGGAAGCCGGAATCTTTGCCCTGGCAACGACCATTTCCTTTATCATATGGATTCTGGAGGATTCTGTGTGGAATGCCTGGATTCCATGGCTGTATGAGAAGATTGCCAGACGGGAAACAAAAGATGTGGAAAAACCGTGGATTTCCGTCATGCACATGTTTGGCCTGTTATCCTGGCTGTTAGTTGTTCTGGCACCGGAGGAAATCCGGATATTAGGACCGGAAAAATACCGGGAGGCAGTCTGGCTGGTAGCGCCAATGGTATCCGGGACCTTGTTCCGTTTCTTCAGCTACAGCTATTCTGCTATTCAAAACTACTACAAAAAAACCAGATATGTGGCAGCCGGAACCATCGGAACCATGATATTAAATGTTATTTTAAATTATGTCTGTATCCTGAACTTCGGATATATGGCGGCAGCCTATACCACCGCAGCCAGCTATGTGGTGCTGCTCATTGTTCAGGGTGTTCTGGAATATAAAGTAGCCGGAGAAGTCATTGTACCTCTCCACAAAACACTGTTGATTGCTCTTGGCTACGGAGTGGTAAATATCTGCACCATGGGACTTTTCGGTGTGGCATGGTACATCCGTTACGCAGTGATTCTCGTTGTCTGCGCAGCAGCATTTTTACTGATGAGAAAACAGCTTGTATCCGTTCTTAAGATGTTTATGGGCGCCAAAAAGAAAAAAGAACAATAGAATGTTTATAAAACTTCAGGGGTTCACAGCCTAAGGAAACAGAATCAGTTTTGGCATCGGGTGAGGCGTAAATGGCGGGGATTCATGGATTTGTAATGGAATCGTATTCCGAATATTTATGAAAAAAGCGTGGATGCCTGTGGTATAAAGAGCAGATGCTTTGCAGGTTTTGCGTAACGAAACTTGAGAACGAATCCGCCATCGAGCGCGTTGTCTGAGCGTTAGCGAGTTTAGCGCGAATGGCGTTTCCATAAACGTTCGAAAGTTGAGTGGCAAAACGCAAGTCGTCTGCGATTATACCATAGGTACCACGCTTTTTCATAAAAATATGGCAGAGATTTTATGCAATGCATGAATCTCTGCCATAGGGTAGGACTGTTTTTGGTGCTTCAGCCCCCCCTTTGTTGTAATTATTATTTTACCTTGATTTCAACCTTGTCCATGGCGTCGAATAAAAGCGTCTGCGCTTCTTCTAACGTTTTTCCCTTTGTAATAATATGTCCGATGCGGTGCGGGCCTACATGGAATTTGTGGACCTCATCGCCCGGCTGATAATCAAATTGAACCTGATAAATATCAGGATTTGGCTCATTGTGATTCGTCTGAGATTCAATGATGCCGTCTTTTTCACTCATAAGAAGGTGGCTGGCATTTGGAACCGGCGGCTTGCCAAAATCAAAATCCGGGTCTTCGCCAAGAGCGGTTTTTAAGATTTTCTCATAATAATCAAAGCCGTAATAGATGGCTACCAGTTCAGCGAGGCAGGTGGCGCCGCATCGTCCGCCCAGCTCCAGAACATAAGTCTTATTATCTTTTAAAATAAAATCGGCGTTGATGGCACAATTATCGAGACCCATTGCCTTTACCGCACCGGCAAGCTGTTTTTTTGCATCTTCGATAACCGCTTCCTCCAGATTGTATGGAGCAAAATGTCCGATTGGAACACCGGTATCTCCGTGGAAAACATAATCTCCATGAGGAAGGGTAAATACAACTTCACCATTGTAAACAAAAGCCTGTGCGCCGAATTCCTCGCCTTCGATAAATTCTTCAATCAGGAAATAATCCTTTCGGGTATTTTCCTTTACATAAGCCATGGCGGAGT
>JALEIY010000207.1 GCA_022769785.1 Eubacterium sp. | reverse complement strand
GAAAAATCCAGATTCTGCTGTTCCTGGGTGAACCATTTTAAAAATCTTGCACAGGCATATTCTTTCTTCTCATCAGAACAAAATACGGCTACACCCGCACCCTGAGAAATCGCCAGACTGTCCGCTCCTTCAAAATTCGGTACCGGGAAGATATCAAATGCAATCGCGTGAGTATTTCCATCCTCATCACTTACTTCTCCCGGGAAATATCCAACCGAACTGCTCGAACCGACATACCCGATAATTGTTCCGGTTTTGACATCGTCGCTGCGGAACTTTCCTTTTTGCGTATAATATCCGCTGATATACGGTACATAGAAATTATCCCAAAGCTTTCTGAAAATGACCGGATCAATCTGGAATACCGTTTCTCCATTTTCATTCACTGTATAAAGTTCTTTTCCCAGCTGTTTACATCCCACAAAAATATAATTGGCCCAGGCATCTCTTCCAAAAAAGGCCTTTCCGCCGCTCCATTCGTAATATTTTTTTGCAGTTGCCGCAATCCCTTCCCAGGTACGAAGTTCCTGTACATCGGCTCCGGTTTCTTTTGCAAACGCATCCCAGTCTGTTTTGTTTAAAATAAATACCTCCGTGGATTTGGCAACCGGAAACAGTTTCAGCCCTCCATCATGGAAACGGCCGCTCTGAATATATCCGTCCACATATTCGGAAAGCTCATCCTCTGTGAAATATTTTGTCAAATCTACCAGTCGGTCTTCCTTGTCCCATTCATAAGCCATGTCGGCGTAAGCTGAAAACATATCCGGACATTCCTCCGCACCTACTTTTTCCTCAACGGCTGCTTCCAGGCTTTCTGTCAAATCGTCCACAGTTCCCTGCGACACCTCATTGACGAAAATCCCTTCTTCTGCTCCCACAGTGGAATTAAACTCGTCAACCAGCTTTTTCATCTCCTGCTGCTGCTCTCCGTTATAATAGTGCCAGAAGGTGATATCCACCGGGTCATCCGGGTCAAGCTTTACGGAAACTGCTTTTTTATTATCCGCCTTTCCACTCTTCGTTCCTCCGGTGCCGGCACAACCTGTCAATAATAACGACACCCCCAAAACTCCCGCCAGCAGTCTGCTGATACATTTTCTTGTTGTCATACCTTTCTCCTCCCATATTTCGATAAAATAACTATACCATAATTTCCCGCTACTGTCCTCCCCAAAAATTACGAAGAATGCTCCGGAAAATCTCCGTATTCAATCCTGCCCTCCATCATGGCAAGCTGCTGCCCGATGCGGGTGAGTTCTCCAAAGACCTCTGCTCTCCCCTGTCCGGTAAGATACCAGTTTTCCTTTGTTATCCCTTTCACTGTCACCGGATGAATCATAAGCTTCACCTCCGGAAATACCATGGAATAGTAAAGGCCTGCCCGACGGGCGTGATAGGCTTTACAGCAGAGAATCGCTGATTTTACCGAAATATTGTGCTTTTGCAGCAGTTCTCTCGTCTTCTCTGCATTTTCCAGCGTATAGGTCGCCTCTCTTTCTTTTAAAATCGCCTCTTTCGGAACCTGTCCGGCCAGAAGTACGGCTTCCAGAAAGTCTGCCTCACAGGCATAATTTGTGCCATACTTATCTCCCCCGGCTTTTACCCCCTGAAAGCTCCCCTCTTTTTTCGTAAATCCGCCGGAAGGTATGACAAGCGGTGCATATCCTTCCCGGTACAGACGGGCCGCTTCTTCCGTATGTTCAGGTCTGGCACATCCGGGTATGAAAATAACATCTGCTTTTTCCAGTGCATCCTCCGGAAATATGTACTCCGTAATCTGTTGTATCTGCTTTTCATTAAGACGGTACATTATCTTTCTCCCCTGTAAAAAATCCGGCGGGATATTCCGCCGGCTATTTTTCCTTTAATTTTCTTTCTTTTTCTCTTCTCATGGCAATAAAATTCGGTCGGAAGCTGCTGACAAGCATATGATAATACTTTTTATTTTCCAGAAAGTAATTAATCTCCGCCCCGTAAAAAATCATGGACATACAAAAATGCAGCCATAAAAGAAGAATCATAATCCAGGCCATACTGCCATATACATAAGAAAAATTACTGAAATGCTGAATATAAAAAGAACAGCCCCACGAAATGCACATCCAGCCCAGTGCAGCCACAATTGCTCCCGGCCACTGTCTTTTAAAGCTGGATTTTCTTCCCGGAATAAACCGGTAAATAATCATAAACAACAGTGTTAGAACGATTACCGTTATGATGAGCCTCTTATGCATAAAATAACCCGCCAGGGAACTTAATACCGGAATCTGCGTACAGATATACTGATACAGGCTGCTGCCGAAAACCCATATAATCAGCATGGCGATAATGATTACCGCAAAAATCACCGTACAAAACATGCTGAAAATACGAATCACAAAATAATTTCTTTTATCATCGATATCATAGACCGCATTCAAGCCCTTCACAATCGAATACACTCCTCTTGACGAGGACCAGAGTGCTGCAATAATGGAAATTGTAAACACCGATGCCTCTGTTTTTCGGTATATTTCATTCACCAGGCCGGTAATCAGGCTGTCACTCTCGAAGGAAAGCATGTTGGTCATAATATATATAATATCATCTTTGGAAAATGGGGCGTATTTTGCCACAGTCAGCAGAAAGATCATAAACGGAAACAGGGAAAGAAGCATAAAAAAGGCTGACATGGCGCCAAACGCCGCCACATGGTCATCGTCACATTTTTTCAAAAAATCCATGGTCAACGTGTAAATCTTCTTAACTCTCTCCGACATTGCCATAAATGGTTCCCCTCAATAATGTATTAATGAAAACAAGCCGCCTCACGAAATGAGACGGCTGTTAAAAACTCTCACCCAAAATGCCGTATCCTGCAATTTTGAGTCCTAGCCTAAGCCAGGTGGGTAACTTCAATTGAGCATCTGACTTCCTCCGGATAAAAATGAGGCCTGTCATCAGACTCAAAGATATTAGTTTCCCATATTCAAAAATGTAGGTTCAAAAAAGCAGGGGGTCTCGAACATCCCAGGCTATTATTATATTGATACTATAACTTAATTATATGCAAATTTCAAGAGTGAATTCAATCCAGGATTAACTTTCCATCTCTCACATGATAATCCCTGTTTTTGTGTTTAAGCAAAACTTTTTTCATGTAGCGAAGCAGATATTCCTCTCCCTTTTCCGAAAGAATCGTCAGCAGATAGATGGCAAGGAAATCCGTTTCCTCATCTACAAGCATGGCGCCTCTTCCATTCATGTAGTATACCAGAGCACTGCTGTCATTATACTTTTCTTTCTGGTAATTTTTGCTGGCGCAGATACGGTCAATGACCATCTCCGCCACATACTTTTTCGGCATCTTCATCCCAACCAGCTTCACTCCCTGGCTGCTTGGGGTATAATCAATCCAGTATTCAAAATGATGCGGATTGCGTCCTTTATGATGCAGCCATCCTTTCGAATAACCATTCAGTTCTTTTTCTCTGCTAATGGGACTTCTCGTTCCCTGATAATAGATACCGCCCGGAATAAACTCCACCGGATGATATTTTGACAAATCGTGCAGAATCCCCTGCCGGTACAGACCCACACGGAAACAGGTTTTTGTTACTAACATTTTATGATGATTGATTGTCCTTAAATGACCAAAAAAATCCATATGTTTTCCTCCGTTTTCCTATGAGTACAGTATACCACTTTTTCTTTACTTTACAAATGTATATTTTCATGCTAAACTGCTAAGCGTATGAAAAGACAGTTCGTTTGTACCATCCTGTCTATAAACAAAACCAGGACAGCATTATTATATTGTTTTATCAGGGTGCTGTTTTTCGGCACCTTTTTTTCAAATGAGGGAGTTTTATGTATATTTTAGAAACCGAGCAGTCTTTTGACTCTGCTCATTTTTTGAGTAATTACATCGGCAAATGCAGCAATCTGCACGGCCACCGATGGCGTATCGTCGCCCGCATCCGGGCCGATAAGCTGAGCACCGAGACGCAGACACGGGATATGGTGATTGATTTTGGTGATTTTAAGGATGCATTAAAAAAGCTGACCGATGATTTAGACCATTGTCTGATTATGGAAACCGGCACCTTAAAGCCGGCAACCATGACCGCATTAAAGGAAGAAAATTTCCGCATTGTTGAGGTGCCTTTCCGACCAACTGCCGAACGTTTTTCTGAATATTTTTATCGGCGGCTGAAGGCGCTTGCTTTCCCGGTTTACAATGTGTCCGTATACGAGACACCGACCAACTGCGCGACTTATCAGGAGGACTGCTGATATGGCTTTCTATCCTGTTGTTGAAAAATTTGTCAGCATTAACGGTGAGGGTCCCAAAGCGGGATTGATTTCCGCATTTATTCGCATGAAAGGCTGCAATCTTTCCTGCAATTACTGCGACACCTCCTGGGCCAACGAGGAAAACTGTCCGTGTACGTGGTTCAGTACTGAAGATATCATCGTCTGGCTTACCGGGGAACAGGTTTCCTGTGTTACCTTAACCGGCGGAGAACCGCTCCTCGTGCCGGAGATTTCCGAACTGATAAGTGCCATCGGCAGCTCCGGAATCTCTGTTGAAATTGAAACAAACGGCAGCGTTTTTCTGGAACCATTTACCCACATTGAGCCACGCCCTGCCTTTACCATGGATTATAAATGTCCGGGCAGCGGCATGGAGTCTTTTATGGAGCTTCGCAATTTTTCTCTTCTTGAGAAAGAAGATACCGTAAAATTCGTGGTCAGTGACAGTGACGACCTGGATAAAGCCCGGCAGATTTGCCTCCGCTATCAGCTTGGCTCCCGCTGCCACATTTTCTTAAGCGCAGTATTCGGAAGGATTGAACCTGCGCAGATTGTTGATTATATGATAAGCCACCACTGGAACGATGCCCATCTCCAGCTTCAGATGCACAAGTTCATCTGGCCGCCGGATTTGCGGGGGGTATAACCGGTGTGTCGGCATTTTGTTAAGGAGGAAAAATCATGGCTATAGATAAAGATGCCATTCGTATGCATATACGGGGGATTCTGGAAGCGCTCGGCGATAATCCGGACCGGGAAGGCTTAAAGGAAACCCCGGATCGGGTTGCCCGTATGTATGAAGAAATGTTTGAGGGGATGAATTATACCAATCATGAGATTGCCGAAATGTTTAACAAGTCATTTCAGGACGACCTCCAGGTAGGAGAAAACCGAAAGGATATTGTTCTGGTAAAGGACATTCCCATATTCAGTCACTGTGAACACCATATTGCACTGATGTATGATATGCACGTTTCCGTGGCATATATCCCTGCCGACCGGGTTCTCGGCTTAAGCAAGATTGCCCGGATTTGCGATATGGCTGCAAAACGTCTGCAGCTTCAGGAGCGTATCGGCTCCGACATTGCCGAAATCATCTGCGAAGCTTCCGGTTCCGGTGATGTGGCAGTAATCATCAGCGGTACCCACAGCTGTATGAGTGCCCGCGGTATAAAAAAAGAAGCGGCTTCCACCGTCACAACAACCTTCCGCGGACGTTTTGAAACCGATGCAGTTTTACAAAATCAGTTATATATGATGTTATCCAAATAAAAGAAAGGATGATTTTCCATGCAGAAATTAAAAAATAAAACCAGTGCAGTTGTCGTATTCAGCGGCGGTCAGGACAGCACCACCTGTCTTTTCTGGGCACTTTCCCGCTACGAAAAGGTTATTGCCCTCTCTTTTGACTATCAGCAAAAGCATATCAAAGAACTGGAATGCGCAAAGAACATCTGCCGCAAATACGGGGTGGAGCACTACATTATGGACATGAGCCTTTTAAACCAGCTTGCTCCGAACTCCCTGACCCGAAGTGATATTCCGGTAGACGAACAGGCTCCGGAAGAAGGAACGCCGAATTCCTTCGTCGATGGAAGAAATCATCTGTTTTTATCCTATGCCGCTGTTTTTGCCAAACAAAGAGGAATCTCTGATATTATCACCGGTGTATCCCAGAGTGATTTTTCCGGCTATCCGGACTGCCGGGATATTTTCATCAAATCCCTGACCACCACTCTTTGCCTGGCCATGGATTACCAGTTTGATATTATCACGCCTTTGATGTGGCTTGATAAGGCGGAAACCTGGGCACTGGCTCATGAGCTCGGTGCATTTGATGTGGTCCGGAACGAAACCCTGACCTGCTACAACGGCATTATGGGTGATGGCTGCGGCCACTGTCCAGCCTGCAAATTAAGAAAAAAAGGTCTGGATACATTTCTTGAGAAACTGAACGCATAAGAAAGAATTAACAATTAAAAAGGGAGAACGCTACGGACATTGTAACGTTCCCCCTTTTCTCGTGATACAATCATCTATTCAACCACAAAGGTCTCCATGGCTTTTCTCATTGCATCCGGAGCCGTTGTATTTCCCTGGTCATAAGTTGCATACCAGTTATACACTTCATTTCCAATCTGTTCATAATATTCCGCTCCGCAAATCGTTTTTGTACCGTCAACGGAAGAATACGCATATTCAATTCCGGCAAGCTTTCGGTCGCCAATCTCCATGGTATAAACCTGCGGTGCTGTCACCGTACGCTCTGCAAGGAATTCCTGAACCTCATTCTTTCTTTTCACAAGAGTATTTCCGATAGAGTCATCCAGTGTCACCCGTTCTGCCGCAAAATAATCTCCTTCCATCACACCGTTCAGATAAACCATCGTTGTCGTTTCATCCGAAATAATCAGCCAGGTATCCTCCACATCAAAATGAAATCCACTCTGCATATCCGGGCTTCCCGAATCGGCAGGCGCCGAATCTCCCCAGCCCGCATCCTCATTGGTATCCGGTGTGGTATCTTTTGATATGCTTCCATTTTCTGCATCCGATGCCCCATAAGCGTCCGCAGAGAATACCAGGGATACTATGGCAGTACCAAGGGCTTCCTGCTCCGGATCGCTGCTTTCGTGATATGCCGCCGTCCTGTAAAAAATGTATTTACCGTCACGCACTTCAATAAATTCAGAGCAGTCCACCGTCTTTCCTTCTGCATTGCTGTAAGAATAGAAAATTGCGGTGACTTCATGTCCTTCTATCGTGTCCGTACCCATTTGCGGCTGCTCTACCATTGCATTCTGATACTCCTGCGATAGATTAAACATTTCTTCTTCCAGTATATCTTCCGGTGTTGGCATACTTTCTGCATCGCCTACACTTACAAAAAGGCCCACCAGACTGTCATCTCCATTAATCGCAATCTCAGCGGCTCCCGCATCGGTCAGATATGCCGTGTGTTCCGGCTCGTACAAAAACGAAAATCCCATTTTCTCACTGGAAAATATTTTGTAATTCTCCAGAGGATTCTCCGCTGCATCCGTAATTTTTTCTTCCTTTTCCTGTCCCTGCAAAGCGGCAGATTCCGTAGTGCCTTCGGTGTTATCGCTTTTACCGGAGCCGCCACAGGCAGTAACAGAAATTATCATCAGAACCATCAGAAAGATTGCCGCATATTTTCTGCAAAAAATTCTTTTCATTCTTTTCTCCCCCTCGTATCATATTTTTATTATAATATCCTGATACGGAAAAGCCCGGGCAGTGATAATCCCCCAGTCATTTCCAGTTATATCTAATTTATCATTTCAATAAAGCAGATTCTACCTCATACAATTAATTGTCATTGACAATTACGCAATTATTGTTTAAGGTTAAATTATTAATATGTATTTTTCAGGAAAAGGATGATTTTTATGAATTTTTCAGAATGTCTTTCCCAATATATGCAGGCATATTCCATAAGTGCCGCAGAACTTTCTCATGCAGCAGGAATCGCACCATCTACAATCAGTCGCTACTTAAAGTCAAAACAGTCCCCCGGAGAAACCGCATTACATAAAATCGCGTCTGCT
>JALEIY010000198.1 GCA_022769785.1 Eubacterium sp. | reverse complement strand
TTCCTTCTTTCTGATATTTTCCGCCTTTTTTTCCAATCTGTTTTCCCGGTAATTATATTCCTCTCCGAAAGAAACCGCATCCAGCGCCTTCTCGATTTTGCCCATCAGCCTTTTTTCATCCGGACAGAAAAGAAGTTTGCCGGACAATTCTCCGATTATGCCAGACAACAGTTCCTGTCGGATGGAAATATTATCACAGCCTTCCTCTTCACTCCGGATTGTTTTTCTGGCAGCCTCCCGGCGATTTCTGTTTTTTCTTCCCTTTTTTAAATAGGTGGAGCATTTCCATTCCACAATGCGCTCTTTTTTCTCTTTCCCTCCCCACCGGGATGTTTTGTAATACGGAGCCCCACATTGTCCGCAAATAATTTTTCCAGACAATCCGAAGGCTTTTGCGCTGTGTTTTTCCCCCGAAATGCCTTTATATTTTGAAAAAGACAGTTTTATCATCCCGTTTGCCCGTTCCCATATTTCATCATCCACAATCGCCGGAACCAGCCCCGGATGATAAATCCAGCGGGAAGGCGGGTATTGAATCTCCTCTTTTTTTTCAAAATCAAAATGCTTCCGGTGCATCACCGCCGTTCCTTTGTACAGGGGGTTTTTAATGATTCTTCGAATGGTGGTTTCCCCGAGCTGATTCCCGTTACGGTTTCGAATTCCATCGGCGTACAAAAGATTGCTAATTGTGTAGCTTCCATATCCCTGCGCTGCCAGACGGTATATTTTCCGAATCATTTCCGCTTCCTCCGGGTGAACGGACACGGATTTGTCCGGATTTTTCCGGTATCCATAGGTGTTGTTGGTAAGAAGTACCGCTGTTCCGGTTTTTTGCCGGTAGGCGTGGGCATTGTTGATTTTCCGGCTCAGCTCTCTGGAATACTGTTCTGCCAGTATGGCGCGGATTCCTGCCAGAAGATTATCGTCGGTGTGATAAAAGGACTGATCCATATAAATATAGAGGAGCTTATCATACATCATAAGCTCCTCCACAAACAGATACCAGTTTTTTGCCGAGCGATTCAGCCGATCCAGTGATTTTATGACAATAATATCATATTTATCTTCTTTCATATCTGAAAGAAGACGAAGATATTCCGGACGATGTTCTTTCGTCGTTCCGCTTTCCAGTTCAATATATTTACCGACCAGAATCCAGTCATTTTGCTGTACGGCTCTTTTTGCCTCTTTCACCTGCACATTCAGGGCATCCTTTTGCACCTGCTCTTTTGTGCTGACGCGGCAGTAAATCACCGCCTTTTTCTTTTCGTCTGCTTCTGCCCTACTGCTCATGAAGCTTCTCTCCTCTCAACCATTGTCTGCAAAACAGCTTCTGTTTTTCTGCATTGAGGAGTCCTTCTTTTTGCAGACAGTCACAGACTGCCAAAAGCACCATATCCGGTACCTGAACCCTTTTTTCCTGTTTCTTTCTTTTTCCTGCGGGTTTTCCCTGCTGCATAGGATATTCCTTTTCCTTCTTTATTATCCCATCCTATGCAGCCTTCCCCGGTTTCTTGCCTTTTTGGTGTAAAAATGCTTCTACTTCACAATTTCTTCTGCCACCCGAAACAGTTCCTTGGATGTAATTTCATCATCAAAGGTATAGATGTTAATGGTCTGACCATCCTTTTCCCAGTACACGTAGGAAAATGTCTTAACTTCTTCCTTGTCACTGCCATAGGAAACATAATAATTTCCTTTTTCCTCCCGCTTTTTATCTTCTTCGGTCAGCTTGTAATCCGCCGGTACAAATTTGTAAATGTCTTTATAATACCCAATGCTAACACCATTTTTTCCCAATTCCCGGTCCGGAATCCTCATCTGGTCCTGCTCTTCTTTTTCTTCTTTCTTCTGTACGCTTATATTAAGCTTTCTTCCATCTTTTGTTTTGTATGTCACATCAAATTCTGTTCCCTCTGCCACGACCACCTTGGCGCTGTCTTTTCCGACATAGGAAAGGTTTTGTACTTCTGAAAATGTATATCCCCCCGGCAGAACCTTCGGAAGTTCCAGCTCCACTCCGGCTTTTTTCTCAAAGGCTTCGATATCCTCCCATTTGTCGGAGTGGGCATCGATTGCCGGATTATAGGATGTTTCGTAGGAAGCAATTTTTCCTCCCGCAAAAATTGCTCCCGGTATCATTAGACATAAGGCTGCTGCCACGGTTACTGCTCTTTTTACTGTCCATCGTTTCATAGTTGATACCCCCTGTTCTTTCTTCATTTCCGCTTCTATTTTTGTTTTCAGATAAGCGGAAGGTGTTACATTATCTGCAGACTCTTTCAGGCTTTGCTTAATCCGGTTGTCTAATCCATCATTTTTCATATCATTTCCTCCTTTTCCAGAAAATTCTTTAACTGCTTTCTTGCAGTATGGAGACGGGATTTTACGGTTCCTTCCAGGCATCCCATTACTTTTGCGATTTCCCGGACAGACATTTCGTTATAGTAATAATGAATGACTGTGATTTTATGTTTGTCCGAGAGTTTATCGATGGCTTTTCCGATGCTGTCTAACCGTTCCTTTTTCAGTTCTTCTTCCAGAATCCCCGGAACCACTACGCTGTTCATTTTCTTATCAATTTCTTCATCCGGCTGTTCTCTTTTTTTCTTTTTCAGAACCTTATATGCCTCATTCGTCAGTATCCGCATCATCCACGCTCTAAACTCTTTTTCTTTTTTCAGCTCCCGAATGTGCAGATGGCATTGTACAAAGGTGTCCTGTACAATATCCTCGCTGTCCGGAATGCTTTTACATATGAGAAATGCGGTTCGAAGGGCCTGGGTTTTATATTTTTCATACAGCTCATCAAAACCGTTTTTCTCTCCCCGTTTCCACTGTCTGACAGATTCGACATCGGTATTCATCGTTATCACCTCCGAAGTCTTTTTTGGTGCACCTGTATATAAGAGTCTTTTTCTACGGTGGGGGTTCATTTTTTTATGAAAAAAAGAGTTCCGTTTCAGGAAACTCCCTGTACGAAACTCTTTTTATTCAAGAACGCCTCGGCGTTTTATCTTCAGGAGCCCGGGACATTTATCTGTCACGAATCTCGCTGTGCAGCTCCTGCAGGGAACGGATTTCTCCGGTCTTATGGGTTTTCACATAATGAATTCCTTCTGCTGCTGCTCTTGCTGCCGCAATGGTGGTGAAATACGGAATCTTGGCTTTGATTGCCGCTTTTCTAAGGTAGCTGTCGTCATGAATGCTGTCTTTTCCAACCGGAGAGTTGATTACCATCTGAATCTTTCCGTTGGTAATCAAATCCAGTACATTCGGACGGCCTTCCACCAGTTTCTTTACTCTTTCGGCCGGAATACCTGCCTGGGTAATCAGCTCGTGGTTATGCTTTGTGGCAACGATGTGGAAACCGTCGGCAGCGAAGCTTCGTGCCACTTCCACAACTTCTTCCTTGTCCTTCCGGTTTACGGAGATAAGTACGGTTCCTTCTAACGGTGGTTTTGCTCCCACACCTTCCTGTGCTTTGTAGAAGGCTTCTCCGTAGGAGCTGGATAAGCCTAATACTTCTCCAGTAGAACGCATTTCCGGTCCGAGTACCGGGTCAACCTCCTGGAACATATTGAACGGGAAGGCGGCCTCTTTCACTCCGAAGTACGGAATTGCCTGCTCGCGAAGTCCGGCTACCGGTGATGGTCTGCCGGTGAGTTCAGAGGTAATAATATCGGTTGCCAGCGGTACCATGCGGATATTACAAACTTTGGATACCAGCGGTACGGTACGGGAGGCACGCGGATTGGCTTCCAGAACGTAAACCGTATCATTTTCGATGGCGTACTGGATGTTCATCAGTCCTTTTACGTGCATTTCTTCCGCAATCCGGCGGGTATATTCTTTGATTATATTTACATTTTTCTCTGAAATGTGGATGGATGGAAGGATGCAGGCGGAATCTCCGGAATGCACGCCGGCTAGCTCGATATGCTCCATAACTGCCGGAACAAATGCGTGGGTTCCGTCACTGATGGCATCTGCTTCACATTCCATGGCATGATTTAAGAATCGGTCGATAAGAATCGGACGGTCCGGTGTCACACCAACTGCGGCCTTCATATAACCAACCATGGTCTCTTCATCGTAAACGACTTCCATTCCCCGGCCGCCCAGAACGTAGGACGGACGCACCATAACCGGATAACCGATACGTTCTGCGATTTCCAGAGCTTCTTCCACGGTGGTAGCCATTCCGGATTCCGGCATCGGAATCTCCAGTTTTTCCATCATTTCACGGAAAAGGTCACGGTCTTCGGCCAAATCGATGACAGATGGAGAAGTTCCAAGAATGCGTACCCCGTTTTTCTCCAGCTCGGAAGCCAGATTAAGCGGAGTCTGTCCACCAAACTGTGCAATCACGCCCAGTGGTTTCTCTTTCTGGTAAATGCTTAATACATCTTCCATGGTCAGAGGCTCAAAATAAAGCTTATCAGAGGTATCATAGTCTGTGGAAACGGTTTCCGGGTTACAGTTTACAATAATGGTCTCAAATCCCAGCTTCTTTAAGGCCTGTGAAGCATGAACGCAGCAGTAGTCAAACTCGATACCCTGTCCGATACGGTTCGGGCCGCCGCCGAGAATCATAATCTTTGGCTTGTCA
>JALEIY010000191.1 GCA_022769785.1 Eubacterium sp. | reverse complement strand
CAGGCACCGGTAAGTGTAGCTACATCAATCAGCGTGGTTGCGCCGCACTGACGGATGGCATAGGTAATGGCATCGGCAAGAGCCATACGGCCTTCGGCATCTGTGTTGACAACTTCGATGTATTTGCCGTTCATGGATTTAACAATGTCACCCGGCTTCATGGACTTGCCGGAAATCAGATTCTCGCAGGCAGGGATGACTGCGGTTACATTGATACCCAGCTTCGCTTCTGCGATGGCACCCATAGCAGCAATAACTGCGGCAGCGCCGCCCATGTCTCCGTGCATTCCCTTCATGGAAGCACCCGGTTTTAAATTATATCCGCCGGCGTCAAAGCAAATGCCTTTACCGATGAGAGCAATCTTTTCATCGTCGGTAACCCGTCCGTTATATTCCATAACGATAAACTGTGGCTGCTGCTTGGAGCCTTTGGCTACAGCAAGGAAAGAATTCATGCCGAGAGCGGCACAGTCCTCTTTGCCAAGAATTGTACATTTCATGTTATTTTTCTCACAGATAGCCTTCGCAGCATCAGCGAGAGCGGCCGGAGTCATCACGTTGGCCGGTTCATTGACCAAATCACGGGCAGTGGAAACTGCTTTTGCCATCATGAGAGAATACTGTTCCTCTTTCTTGAAAGAAGCCTGGTCAACGCCGGTAAGGATACCGAGCTTTAATTCCGGGGACTCTTTCTTATCGGAATGATATTTATCAAAAGAATAATCTGCAAGAAGAATACCCTTCATAGCGGAACTCAGCCAGTAAGATACATCGTCACCAATGGCGGTCATCAGAAGATTCTTTCCTTTTAACTTCTTTGCTTCTTTCAGAGCGGCACCGAACTGAAGCTGGAATCTTCTCGGAGTTGCATTCTCCGGAATACCGATAAAAATAAGGTTATAATAAGGTTGTCCCTGATAAGAGAAATCTTTGCCACGCAGTCCGTATACTTTACTACCACCAACCAGCTCATCTTCCTGAAGTGCGGTAAAGATCTCGCTGACCTTTCCCAGTTCAATACTCAGGCGGTTCTTGTGGTTATATGTAACGAGCAATGTATCAAATTCATAATCCTCCAGGTCTACGAGACGTTGTATTTGCATTTTGATACGCTCCTTTCTAAAAAATCAGCTGTGGTTTCACCGGGGAAACAAACGAACCTGATTCCCCCTTATAAACAGTTAGCTATAGTATAGCACAATCAAAAAATGAAAAACAGAAAAAACTTGTATATAATACATAAATTTTTAGTGATAAGAGATAGATTTATGCATGATTTTTTTATTAACAGGGTAATTTTTTGCCAGATGGAAAAAAACAGACATATACTGTAATTATTAGACATTGACAATAGGAATGCGCTCACGATATAATAATACTTAACACGGTAAACTATTTTCGGCCGTTTGAGGGGGCGGCTATGACGGAAGGAGAATCAGCCAATGAACGAATATTCAATGATGACACCGGAGATTGAGGCATTGACTTCCATCTGTGTGGAGCATGGACAGATTCCGGAAGGAATTTATGACCAGCACCATGTATTCCGCGGTCTCCGCGACAAAAACGGCAAGGGGGTTCTGACAGGACTGACCAACATTTCCACTGTCACATCGACAAAGATTGTGGATGGGAAATCCGTACCCTGTGAAGGAGAATTGCGGTATCGGGGGTATGATGTAAAGGATTTGGTAAAAGGATTTGTCTCGGAAGAGCGGTTCGGATTTGAGGAAACCGCTTTTCTTTTAATTTTCGGGCGGCTTCCCAAGGAAGACGAACTGGCAAGTTTTGGGCAGCTTCTGGGAAGATACCGTACGTTACCGACCAACTTTGTGCGGGACGTCATTATGAAGGCGCCCGGTAAGGACATGATGAATACGCTCCAGCGGGGTGTTCTCACCCTTTACGGCTATGACGATATGGCAGATGATATCAGCCTGAGCAACGTAATGCGTCAGTGCCTGCAGCTTATCAGCACCGTACCGCTTCTGGCTGTGTACGGATATTCTGCATACCGCCATTATATTGAAGGAAAGAGTCTGTATATTCACTCTCCGAAGCCGGAGCTGTCGACCGCGGAGAATATCCTGCGGATGCTGCGTCCGGACAAGTCCTATACACCGCTGGAGGCAAGGATTCTGGATATTGCCCTGGTGCTTCACATGGACCACGGCGGAGGAAATAACTCCACCTTTACCAACCGCGTTGTGACATCCTCCGGCACGGATACATATTCGGCAATTGCTGCCGCCTTAAGCTCGCTGAAGGGGCCGAAGCATGGCGGAGCCAATCTGAAGGTGGCCCATATGTTTGATGAGATGAAAGAAGAGGTCCGAGACTGGAAAGACGACGAGGAAATCCTCACATATCTGAATCGGCTTCTCAACAAAGAAGCCTTTGATAAAAGCGGTCTGATTTATGGTATGGGTCATGCGGTTTATTCAATCTCAGACCC
>JALEIY010000190.1 GCA_022769785.1 Eubacterium sp. | reverse complement strand
CCGGATTCGGATTTGAAGAATACGATGTGGAGGCCTTCTGGAAAACACTGAAGGAAGTGATTTTTATCTATTATGGAAGGGCTTCCGAATGGGCAAAGATGGCAGCCCGGGGGATGCAGGAGAATTACTCCTGGGGCGCTTCGGCTTCCGAATATGAAAAATTATATGATTTGATTTAAAAATGAGTTGACCTGCGAGAGGGTTCGTCCGGCTGGAAACCAGACGAATATTATTTCGCAGGTCAGCTTTTCTTGTGGCACTTTTCTCCGGAATATGTTATTATGATAAATAGAAAAAATCTGTCATGAATGACAGGTACGGATGGAGAGGTTATATGAACGGCGTTACAAAATGGTACGAGCATCCATTGTTTCACTGGATGGAGGAAGATGATTTTTCCTGTATGGAGAAACAATTAAAAAAGAACTGTACAAAAGAACTGGTTGATAACATTTTGAAGAGTTTTCCGAATATCACACTGGAAGCCGTGGAATTTTATCCGGCAGGGACATATACAGAGCCGGGGAAAGTGGTTCTTGATAATATTTCTGATTTTTATCTGGTTCGTATGCACCAACAGGTGACAAAAAATCATACCGGCACGGTGCGGGTTTACCTTCCGGTTGATTGGAATCATCGGTTCATGGGAATTTCCGGTGCGGGAACCAATAATGAGGTGGACTGGTTTTCCTCTGTGACCTTTAATGTGATTTCTTGGCCCATGGCATTAAAGAATGGGTATGCCTGTGCGGTTGCGGATAATGATACGGGGATTCATCTGGACTGTACATGGGGCTTTGATGATAATAATTGTCTGGAATGGGACCATATTGAAGCGTGGGCCTTTGAGACGATGCATGAGATGACGGTTTGCGCCAAAAGGATTCTTACAGAATGCTATGAAGAGAAACCGGTGGCCAGCTATATGCACGGTACTTCCGGAGGCGGACGACAGGTGGTTACCGAGGCACTGATGTATCCGGAGGATTATGACGGGTTGTGGGCGGACGGCCCTTCCATTAATCATTTTGAGCTGGATTTTGCCTGTCTGTGGGCAGCGGTCGTTGAGGCCAATGAGAAACATGTCGTTCCTCTTTCCAAGTATAAAGCAGCCTACGCGCTGGCAACCTCTGATCCTTCTAAGAAAGAGTATCCATTTGACAGCAGAGATATTGCATGGATGGATTTTATTCAGAAATTAAACGGTCTGGAGACGGAAGCTGGTCCGATTACGAGAGAGGACCTTAAGGTTATGGTTAAGACCTGGGACGGACCTTTTACGAAAGACGGCAAGAGGATGGCTTATGGATATGGCCCGGCAATACGGCAGTGGCCAGAAGAAACGGTTCATGATTTTTACGGATATTTTAACCGAAAAGAGGACGGACTGCTTGCTCTGATGCCGATTGCAGAACAGGGACTCCGGTGGTTTACCCGTAATCCTGCCTTTGATGTACATCATTGCTCTTATGATGAGTATGAGAAGATATATAAAACCTGCAAAAAAGAATTCCGACGTTATGATTTTACGGAAAATGATTTTACGGAATATGCGGCGCGGGGTGGCAAACTGATGATTACCCACGGAACAGGAGACTGCGTTGTACCTTATCAGGCAGCGATTGACTATTATAACAGTGCGCTGGAGCATTTTCCTTCCGAAAAAATCATGAATGAATCCGTTCGCATGTTTATGCCGTATCTGGCGGGGCATTCGATTCTTGACTGGAGCGGAGCTGCGGTTTCCTGTGCTGATGGAATGAAAGCGCTTACCCGATGGGTGGAAAACGGAGAGGCTCCGGATGAGATTATGTCTGTTCGTTATGATTTTGCGGAAGATAAGCCGGTAAAAGAAGAGAAGACACCGGTGTTTAATCAGTGGCAGTATAAAAAGAGAATACAGCAGCTTTAATTAAGAGGATAATAAAAACGCATCCGGCTCAAATCACGCAAAGTGACAGGGCAGGATGCGTTTGTTTTTGTATTAAGGGGAAACCTCTTCAATCCCACTGATATCCGGCTCGATAATCATGGAATAATTGGTATGATAGATAACAAAGCCCGGTTTTGCCTGAGGCGGTTTCTTGAGATTTCTTCGTTCCGTATAGTCGATTTCCACTTTCGGAGCATTTTTCCCTTTGGAATAATAAGCGGCCAGACGGGCTGCTTCTTCGTAGGTGCGGTCCGGAAGTTCATCGGCTGTTTCCAGTTTTACAATAACATGGGAACCGGCCATTTTTTTCGCGTGAAACCACATATCTTTTCCGT
>JALEIY010000184.1 GCA_022769785.1 Eubacterium sp. | reverse complement strand
ACTCCTTTATTTCCCGTTCTGAAAATATAAACATTACTTCCTTTACAGCCAAAGGTCTTTATTTTTTTCTTACCATTAATATAGATACATTTTTCTGTTTGAAAGTCTTTCGTATAAGTCTTTGTCTGGACAACTTTTATTTTGTCTTTTTTTCCATCATGATTCAAATCACATAATTTGTAGGTTTTGTTATTTTTCAATTGATACAATTTGCTTTTTGCATAAATTTCTTTTTTGGGAATCAGTGCTATCAAGATGATAATGGCTAAAATGGATAATAGTAAATTCTTTTTTTTCATAGGGTCCTCTCCTTTTAAATATTTTGTGTAAACTCCTGCATTGTTCCGGCAAATTTTTGTAATATTTTGTAATATTTCTAGTATTTTATCAAAGTTTAAAAACAAAATCAACTTCTGAATTTTTTTATGAAACATAAAAAGGCGGCAGATTGTGTCTGCCACCCTGTAAATGAAATCATGATTCAGTTGTTTCTGCTTCTTTTGTAGCAGCTTTTCGTTCTTTTAACTCCACTGCATTTTTTATCAGTTCAACAGTACCATCGATGCCTAACATACTGCTGTCAATACATAAATCATAATTTTTCAAATCTCCCCATTTTCTGGAGGTATAGTAATTGTAATAGCTGGAACGCTGTTTATCAATGCGAATCGCTTCTTCTTTTACTTTATCCAGCGGAATGTTGTACTGCTCATGAATCCTTGATTTTTTGAAGGATAATGGTGCATGGATAAAAAGATTAAACTTATTCTCGTAATCCTTTAATGCATAATCCGCGCAACGTCCAACGATAATGCACGGACCTTCGTCTGCCACCTTTTTTATGGCATCAAAGGCAGCGAGGAATACTTTCTGATTCAGCGGCATATCAAAGGATGCCGCGTTATATCCCAGTGAATAAGGATCCATTACCAGAGAATATAAAAAACTGGTTGTCGGCTTCTCGTCGTAGCTTTCAAACATTTCTTCGCAAATGCCGCTTTCTCTGGCTGCAATTTTTAATAATTCCTTGTCATAAAACGGGATATTGTAGTATTCAGCCAATCGTTTCCCTATCTCTTTTCCGCCGCTTCCATACTGTCGTCCGATGGTAATTATAGTCTTCATAGTACCCACCCCTTTTCAAGATTGCGTTATTATGCAAGCATATAATCTGCCGCCAAGCTCATTATATCACATATCTTCTATTTTTGGTAAGTGCTTTCTTTTATTTTTCGTCAAAATGACGAATATATTCCTTCGCAAAGGCGATATCATCCATCATGTGGTTTTTTAATTCTTCCACAGAGGAAAACTTTTGCTCTGGTCGTTTGTAATGAAGAAGCTCAACTATAATTGTTTCATCATAAATATTCTCATTGAAATCAAAGATATTTGTTTCAATTCCCTTGACATGTTCATTTTCGACGGTCGGTTTGACGCCGATGTTTGTGATGCCATAATAGCTTTTTCCTCTGACACGAATACGGGAAACGTAAACTCCGTTAGGTGGTGTCAGTTTGTTCGGCGGGACTTTCTGGTTTACCGTAGGAATCTGAATGGTTCGGCCCAGCTCCTTGCCGTGAATGACTTTTCCCATCAGGAAACATGGACGACCAAGAAGCTCTCCGGCTTTTTCCATATCTCCGCTGGCAATCAGTTCGCGAATTCTGGTGCTGCTGATATCCCCTTCCTCATCAGTGAGTTTATGAAGAACGATGAGTTCATATCCCAGTTCTTTGGAAAGTGCCTTCAGATGTTCAATGCCGCCGGAACGTTTTTTTCCAAAACGAAAATCTGTTCCAACGACGACTGCTTTGGCTCCGGCTTTTTCTACAAGAACTTTCCGGATAAAATCTTCCGGACTTAAGGAGGAAAATTCTTTTGTAAATGGATGTTCAATTAAGATATCGATACCACGCCGGGCAAGAATTTGCTTCCGCTCTTCTTTTGTATAAATCTGCTCATATCCTCTGTCGCCGGAGAGGGCAGATTTTGGCGGCATATCAAATGTAAATACAGCGCTTTTCAAACCTTTGTTTTTTTGTTTTTGTATCTCATCCAGAAGTAACTGGTGCCCTCTGTGAAGTCCCTCAAATTTGCCTAATGCAATAGCAGTGTTTTCCAGTTTGAAGTCCGGACTGTTTATATATTCCATGATTTTCTCCTGGTACTTTTTTCTGATATCCTGATGTTTTTCTGAAATGTTGAAAAAGCATACTCAGGTGATGTCAAAGAAAAGCTTGTAAGGACGAATGCGTCCCTCTTCTTTTTCCACCTGATATAATCCGATAAAATGGCTGCCGGAATCATATACTCTTATAATCCTGGCATTTTCCGGAATTACTGCTTTTTTTATGGTATCCAGACGAATCGGGTTGCCGTTATGAAGCAGCTTTTCTGCTGTTCCGAATAAGGTGATAGCCGGATAGTCCATAAAGACGGAATCAATCGGATGAATGATTTCCATAAGCCTGCCTTCATCCCGAAAATGTTCTACCTCAGAAAGAGTGAGTGCATCGGAAAGTGAAAATCCGGCAACTTCTGTACGGATAAGACTTTTCATACAGCCGCCACATCCTGCTTTTTCACCAATATCCCGACATAAACTCCGAATATAGGTGCCCTTTGAGCAGGTGACGGAAAATCTGATTTCCGGCAATGTGATTTCGTGAATGGTAATTGATATTATCCGTACCGGACAAGGCTTTCTTTCAATGACAATACCTTCCCGTGCCATTTCATATAGTTTTTTTCCACCCACTTTTTTGGCGGAATACATCGGCGGAATCTGGTTGTAGGTGCCGATAAATGACAGAATAATATCGCGGATTTCTTCTTCTGTAATCTCTACGGGCGATTCATTGATTGTTTTTCCGCTGATATCTTCTGTGTCGGTGCATTTTCCGAGAAGCAGGACTGCTTCATAGGTTTTGTTCCATCCGCCAATGACATCACAAAGGCGGGTGGCACGACCAAGGCAAACCGGAAGTACACCGGTGGCATCCGGGTCCAGAGTTCCTGTGTGGCCGATTTTTTTCTGTTTTACAATTCCGCGAAGCTTTGCCACTACATCATGGGAAGTAAATCCCGGCTCTTTTTTAATATTCAGAATCCCGTTAATCATAATGCTCCGGCCTCTTTTAACTGGTATTCTACCTGAGCAGCAATGTGATTAATAATATCTCTGGCACGGCCTTCCACGGTGCATCCTGCAGCCAGTATGTGTCCACCGCCGCCGAGTTCCCTGGTAATCCGGCTTACATCTACTTTTCCGTTGGAACGAAGGCTTGCTTTGTACTGACCGACCTCTTTTTCGTAAAGAAGCAATGCAACTTCTACGCCTTCTGTAATTCGAAGCTGGTCAATGATTCCATCAAGATCACTGCTGTCAACCCCATAAATATCCAGATGCTTTTTCGTAAGAACGGAAAAAATCATACGGCCGTCCATTAAAAGAATGCTTTCCATCAGTGCTCTGCCGAGAATCTGATTCTGAATATATGTTTTTTTATAAAAGGTATCATCAATGATATGTGAAGTGGATACTCCTTTTTCAATCAGTGCGCCGGCAGCTTCCATAACCTTTCTGGTGGTATTGCTGTGTTTAAATACACCGGTATCATGAACAATACCCAGGTAAAGGCTGGTTGCACATTCCTTTGTAATGAGCTCATAATCAAACAGATCATATAATACCTCGCAGGTGGAAGAAGCATCGGGGCAGATAAACTGCAGATTACCAAAGCCGTCATTGGTAAAATGATGGTCGATACATATGGTATAAGCTGCTTCGTTAAAGTATTTCTCATATGGCCCCAGACGGGATGCTTCCGAACAATCCAGTGAGAAGTACAAATCATAGTTCTGCTCTTTTTTCTTTTCCTGCATGATATGATTTGCATATTTCAGGAAAAGAAATTTATCAGCGATTGGTTCCAGGTAGATATCCACCTGTTTGTCAGGATATTGATCTTTGATGTAGGTACACAGTCCAAGACAGGAACCGATACAGTCGCCATCCGGACTGATATGTCCGGAAATAGCGATGGTATCTGCTTCTCTTATTTTTTCATTCAGCAAAAGAATATCTTTGGATGCCGCTGAATTGCGTGTCATTGTTCGGATTCCTCCATTTCTCTTTTATGAAGGTCGGCGTTGATTCTGTCTATTTTTTCAGACATCGACACACCGTATTCGATGGACTGATCCGGGATAAAACGGATATCCGGCGTATTGCGGAGATTAATACTGTGAGCAAGCTCACGCCGGATATATCCCTGAGCACTTCTCAACCCTTCCAACGTATCCTCCTGCTCTTCTTTTGAACCAAGGACACTGATATAGGCTTTACAGGTTTTTAAATCCGGAGCAACTTCTACGGCAACGACGGTTGTCATAGGGCTGATGCGGGGATCTTTGATTTCTCTTGAGATGATTCGGCTCAGTTCCTTTAGTACCTCGGAATTGATTCGAGTGTTTTTCACACTGTTTTTTCTCATATTATACGTCTCCTGTTACCTTGGAATTTCTTCCATAATAAATGCTTCTACCTGGTCTCCTTCTTTAACATCATTATATTTTTCAAATACAAGACCACATTCGAAGCCGGTTTTCACTTCTTTTACATCGTCTTTAAATCGTTTCAGGGAAGCAAGCACGCCTTCGTAAATAACGATACCGTCACGGACAATACGAACCTGAGAAGAACGTCCAATCATACCGTCAACCACGTAACAACCGGCAATTGTTCCCACGCCGGAGGCTTTGTAAATCTGACGGACATCCAGATGTCCGATGACTTTCTCCTGATATACCGGATCCAGCATACCTTTGATGGCTGCTTCGATATCTTCGATGGCATTGTAGATGACACGATAAAGTCTCATGTCAACTTTTTCTCTTTCTGCCATGGATTTGGCCATAGCGTCCGGACGTACATTAAAGCCGATGATAATTGCGTTGGATGCGGATGCCAGAATAACGTCGGATTCATTGATGGCACCTACGGAGCCATGGATGACTTTAATCATTACTTCTTCATTGGACAGCTTCACAAGACTCTGTTTTACTGCTTCCACAGAACCCTGAACATCTGCTTTTACTACCAGGTTCAGTTCTTTTACATTACCTGCTTGAATCTGGTCGAACAGGTCATCCAGAGAAAGCTTGCTCTTTGTTTCTTCCAGCATTTTTTCTCTGCCGTAAGCGATAAAGGCATCTGCTGTTGCACGGGCTTCTTTTTCATTGCTGTGAGCCATCATGACTTCACCGGAGAATGGTACATCATTCAGACCCAGAATTTCCACCGGCACGGAAGGTCCGGCACTTTTTACACGATTTCCCTGATCGTCCAACATGGCACGGACACGACCGAATGCGTGGCCAATGCTAATGGTATCTCCCACATGGAGGGTACCTTTCTGAATAAGGATTGTTGCTACCGGGCCACGGCCTTTATCAAGCTTTGCTTCAATAACAAGACCTCTCGCACGACGATTTGGATTTGCTTTTAATTCCAGTACCTCTGCGGTAAGGGTAATCATTTCCAGAAGGTCATCAATACCTTCTCCTGTTTTTGCAGAAACAGGAACAAATTCAGTGCTTCCGCCCCAGTCTGCGGCAATCAGACCATATTCGGTCATTTCCTGTTTTACCCGGTCGATGTTTGCCCCTTCTTTATCGATTTTGTTGACGGCGACAATTACTTCTACGCCGGCTTCTTTGGCATGGTTAATTGCTTCCACAGTCTGAGGCATAACACCGTCATCAGCGGCAACAACAAGAACGGCAATATCTGTTGCCTGTGCACCTCTTAATCGCATGGAGGTGAACGCTTCATGTCCCGGTGTATCAAGGAAGGTAATTCTTTCTCCGTTGATATTTACGACATAAGCACCGATATGCTGGGTGATTCCTCCGGCTTCTCCTGCAGTTACATGAGTAGAACGGATTCTGTCAAGAAGAGAGGTTTTACCGTGGTCTACGTGTCCCATGACACAGACAACAGGAGGACGTCCTGTCATCTTGCTTTCGTCTTCTTCCTCTTCTTTAAGAAGCTCTTCAATGACATCAACCTGTACTTCTTCCTCAGCGATACAATTGTATTCAAGCGCAATCTCCGCAGCTTCTTCAAAAGAAAATTCGGTGTTGATGGTAACCATCTGTCCGCCAAGGAACAGCTTTTTAATAATTGCTGCAGGAGTAATCTTGCAGGCATCAGCCAGATCTTTTAAGGATACCGGATTAGGCAGGGTAATATTGCGGATTACCTCTTCCTTTGGTTCTTCTTTTTTCGGCGGCTGTACTACAGGCTGTTTTGCCTTGTTTTTCGGTTTTCTTGACATAGTATTGTTATTGAAATTATTGTTGCGGTTATTGTTATTATTTCTGCGATTGTTCTTTCCGCCTCTGGAGTCTCTGGATTCATTGTCTCTGTTGTTTTCACGACTGTGCTCGCGGTTAATATCATGGCGGTTGCTGTTTCCGTTTCTTGTTTCTTTTGCATTAATTGGAGTGTCTCCGCCAAGCATGGAGGAAGTTTTTCCTCTGGTGCGTCTGTTATCTGAGCTGCGATTGTTGCTGCCGTTTCTTCCGGCATTGTCGCCGCCGCGATTGTTAAATCCACGGTTTTCTCCATTTCTGCCGGTATCGCCGTTTCGGTTACCGCCACGGTTGTTATTATCCGTATTACGGCCGTTAAAATTCCGGTTTCCGTCGCCATTCTTGTTAAATGGTCTGCGGTTGTCTCCGTTCCGGTTTCCGTCACCGTTTCGATTATTATTGTCTGAATTCCGGCGACCGCCGTTGTCATCTCTTCGGCCATTGAAATTCCGGTTTCCGTCGCCATTCTTATTAAATGGTCTGCGATTTTCACCATTGCGATTGCCATCGTTGTTGCGATTTCCGGAAAAACGGTTGTTTTTTGCGCCTTCTGCACGGTTGTCTCTTCCGTTTTCTTTACGGTTGTCTGCCGGCCGTTTTTCTCTGTTATCTTTTACGCGGTTCTCTTCACGCTGCTTTGGCTGTTCCTTTGCCGCCGTCTCCTGTGACTGCGGCGCTTTTGCAGGAGCTTGTTTTGGCTGCTCCTGAACTTTTTTTTCTGAATGGCCAAAAACCGGTTTCAGTTTTTCAATATTTTCTTATGTTACTGTACTCATATGACTTTGAACATCTATTCCCTGCTGTTTTAACACAGCGATGATTTCTTTACTGCTTTTGCTGAATAATTTCGCTACTTCATGTACTCTCATTTTCGGCATCCGCTACACCTCCATATTCAGATTTATTTTTTTTATCACTGACTTTGCAAAACCTTCATCAAGGATACAGATGGAAGCTCTGTATGCCTTCCCGATCCAGTGTCCCAGTTCTTCCTTTGTTCCAAATATATGCAGGGGAACTTCATAATACCGGCACATATCTGTAAACATCTTTTTTGTATTGTCGGAGGCATCTTCTGCAACGATGACCAGTCTTGCCCGGCCGTCCTTTATCGATTTTTCTGTGGAAAATTCTCCACTCTTTACAGCTCCTGCCCGGGCAGCAAGGCTGCACATGGATAATACTCTATCTCTCGTTGTCAAGTTCTTTCAGTTCCTCCTCCAGTCGGGTATAAATATCTTCGGGAATGGCAATCTTCAGGGAGCGCTCCAGTCCTTTGGAACGTTTTGCCTTTAAAAGACAATCGGTGGAAAAGCAAAGATAGGCACCACGCCCGTTTTTCTTTCCGCCTACATCCCAAACCACCTCATTTTCCGGTGTTCGTATTACACGGATAAGTTCTTTTTTTGCTTTCATTTCACGACAGCCGACACACTGTCTTTGTGGTATTTTCTTTCCCATGATTTTCACCAGTTTGATTCTTATTCTTCCATTGGTTCTTCTGCAACAGAATCATTTTCATCGTATTCAGATGCATTGAAATCGTTACCGTCTTCATAGTCTGCTTCTTCGAAATCGGTACCATCTTCAAAGCTGTCGTCCATATCAAAATCATCATCAAAATCCAGTTCTTCTTCCAGCTCTGCTGCCTGGCTTTCACTCTTGATGTCAATTTTGTATCCGGTCAGCTTTGCGGCAAGACGGGCATTTTGTCCTTCTTTTCCAATGGCAAGGGAAAGCTGATAATCCGGTACGATTACTCTTGCGCTTTTTTCTTCCTGATTTACTTTTACATCCACAACATTGGAAGGACTTAATGCATTTTCAATCAGTTTGGCCGGGTCTTCATCCCAGGTAATAATATCGATTTTTTCACCTTTCAAATCGTTGACAATGGCATTAACGCGGGCGCCATTCATACCGACACAGGCACCTACCGGGTCAACATTCGGATTATTGGAGGCTACAGCGATTTTTGTTCTTGAGCCTGCTTCTCGGGCAATGCTTTTAATTTCAACTGTACCATCATAAACTTCGGTTACTTCTTTTTCAAAAAGGCGTTTTACCAGTTCAGGATGTGTTCTGGATACAAGAATCTTCGGACCCTTGTTGGTATCCTTTACTTCTATAATATAAAGCTTGATACGGTCTGTCGGATGGAATACTTCTCCTTTTACCTGCTCTTTTTCTGTTAAAACTGCATCGGTTTTATCATCCAGGCTGATGCAGATATTTTTGCCGT
>JALEIY010000148.1 GCA_022769785.1 Eubacterium sp. | reverse complement strand
TTTTCATAATTATATTCTCCCCGATTTCTCAGTTGTCATTCTGATTCCGTTGTAAAATGATACAGAGCAGATGCTTTCTTTTGAAGAACCATGTTTCCATACACAGTATGACAAAAAGAAAACCGCCCCGCAACCGGGACGGCCTGAATCTATTGGAAAAACTTAAGGCTGAGACCTATGGCAATAACAAAGAATAACACCGCAAGAATCACTGTGATTCTCTCCAGCTTTCCTTCTTTTGTATGTGCACGATTCTTCTTCACATAGGAATCTACCTGTCCGCTAAACGTACCAAACCCTGCAGATTTTCCTTCCTGCATCAATACAACAACAATCAATACAAGACATAATATAATAAATAATACAGTTACTGCTGTCCGGATCACCATCTACACCTCCTGTCCGTAAGACATACTTTTATTATCTTATCATGATTTTCCTTTAAACACAAGGATAAATTACTGATTTTCTTCTGTCGTTGCTTCCTGTGGTTCCTCTTCTAAATAATTGCCGGTAGATACCGAAACACCATCAATTAAGAACTTCATTACCGGAGCGGAACGTTTATAGGATTCACGGAAAACTCCGTCTTTCAGATATGTTTTATATTTTTTATAATTTCCATTATTTTCTACGAGACTTTCCAGGGATTCTCCATCTATGGTGAAGTTCTCTGTTTTGAATACGGAAAGCTCTCCCTTTCGAAGCTGTGCCTCTGCTTCAGCCACCCGGTCAATGGTTCCGTCAGCCAGAATCTTATCATTAAACTGGGTAAGAAGTACAGCGCCCTCTTTATAGCCGCCGCACCAATCTGTGTCAATCTCTTTCTGTTCCAGCAAAGCATTTACGGCATAAGTATAATATACACTCCAGTCTGCAGTAGTAGAAGTAATTGCTTCATTTGGCGCAGTATTAATCATATTTACTTCATTTCCCACCACCGGAACGTCATTTTCTGCGCAAACCGTTGCAATGGCAGCCGTAAATGTCCGCTGACACATCATATGTGCACCTGCGGCAATAAGCTGTCTTGCGCATTCTCCGTCCGCATCATAATCTTCTTTGCTTCCCACATAACGAACCAGTACCGAAGCCTGTGTGCAGACTGATTTTACCCCCAGAGAAAAACCGTTAATACAGCTTATATTTTCCGCATTCTCTCTGGTCGCCGCAAAACCAATCACACAATTATAGCTGCTGACCTTTCCGTCGTTAAGCATTTCGTTCATCTTCATTCCTGCTGCGATACCTGCCATATAATAGGCTTCATACAGCTTCACATAGAAATTATGGTAATTGGAAAGACCGCTCTTTTGTGCCTTTTTTCCATCCTCCTGACAAAACTGTACTTCAGGATATTTCTGTGCTGCGGCAACCATTGCCTCTTCACTGTCTGCGCTTTTCGCAAAAATAATGTCACAGCCCTTCTCTACAAGAGCATCAATCTCACTCTCATACTGCTCTTTTGTTATATTGGTTTTTATAACAATCTGGCTGTCTGTAAGCCCGGTTTCCGACTGCATTTTCCGGATTCCTTCCACATGAGATACGGTATCCGGCGCATCATTTCCGGATGGGAAAAGGAACCCTGCCTTTAACTGCGATTCATCCTCCACCGCCTGATTTGTCTGACCATCCTGCGAGGTATTCCCTTCAAACAGCTTTGACGCTCTTCCACAGGCCGTCATTGAAAAAATCATTGCAAAAGCTACAACGATTGCCAAATATCTTTTCATGTTGCTCCTCCTTTATCGTCGCAATAATGTTCTTTTTTACATATTAATTCCATTTATTATAACACTAACCCGACAGGAATAACAATCCTAAATTCGTGCCATTTTCCCCAACCCTCCCGTTTTGTTGGTTCTATTACATAAAAAGAGGAAGCCAAAGACGACTTTCCCCGCACATATAGCTTTTACCTATACAGGTCGAGGCTGTTTTGGATGAACACTTCCATCAACGGGGATGTAGTACCAAAGGTTAAGTAGACCTTAGATGCGGCAGCATCATTATTATAACTTTTTTCAGTTGACTGCATTTGCAAAAAATCTCTATCGAGTCATCTCTTTAACCCTTTTCGGGTGACCGCATTTGTATAATGCCTCTATTGAGTCACCTCATTTACCTTTTTCAGTTGACCGCATTTGCAAAATCTTTCTTCTGGGTCACCTCGTTTGCCTTTTTTGGGTGACTGCATTTGCAAAGTCTCTCTTCTGAGTCACCCCACTTGCCTTTTTCGGGTGACTGCATTTTCTAAATCCCTCTATCAAGTCATCTCACTTTAAAACATAAGGGGCTATAAGCCTCCTTTACTTGGCGGCGTCTAAAGGCGCTGCCTGTCACTTTATACTGCTCATTTACACATCCATTTTGTATGTGAGAGTGCATATTCTTTCTTCGCCATTGTTACCTTTCCATATACAATATAGCCTGAACAACTTTTTTGTATATGAAAAGGTAACTTTTGCATGGCTCATTTCTCCTTTATGAGAAACTCGCTCCACGCTCTACAAACTGAAGTTCATAATAAAAACTGCCGGCGATTTACTCGCCGGCAGAAAGCTGTTATCATTTATTGATTATTTTGTCACTTTTTTTCTTCCGATGTAAAGAATCATGCCGCCGCTTAATGCAGCTAATGCAAGATACATGCCTACCGGAGTTTCATCTCCTGTTTTGGAAGAGGATGATTTCTTCTTGGTTTCTGTTTTCTTTTCGGTAGTGGCTTCTTCCTGAGT
>JALEIY010000145.1 GCA_022769785.1 Eubacterium sp. | reverse complement strand
ATATCTGTCATTTCCACACCCATCTGCTCAATGGACATTCCTTTTTCATAGTTCAGTTCCAGAACCTTCCGGCAAAATGCCTCGCTCATTTTTTCACTTCGCAGCTCGTGATGCACACCATCTGTATACACCTTTTTCCTTGTATTTTCTTTACCATTCATAGTGATGTAACTGCCCTTCTAACTGTAATTCCTGAAATCCTTGCTGACGCAGCGCCTCGTATAGGATAACTGCTACCGAATTGCCCAGATTCAGAGAACGAATCTTATCAAGCATGGGAATCCTTACGGATGTTTCTTTATAATTCAGTAAAATCTCCTCCGGAATACCGGCGCTTTCTTTCCCAAACATAATATAACATCCGTCCTCGTACTCTACCTCCGTATAGGTTTGTTTTGACTTGGTGGTTGCCATGTAAATCTTCGCTCCGGGATTTTTTTCCAGGAAATCTTCAAAATTCACATATCTTCTCACATCAAGCTTATCCCAGTAATCCAATCCGGCCCGTTTCAGCATTTTATCATTAATCTGAAATCCCAGTGGCTCTATCAGATGAAGCACACTTCCGGTTGCCACGCAGGTTCTGCCGATATTACCGGTATTGGCAGGCATTTCCGGCTCATGTAACACAATATTAACCATTTCTTTTCTCCGCCCGAAGCTTCTCGATAAACCGTTTCAATCTCTCCAGTGCCACCTTAAGTTCTTCAATGGAATATGCATAGGAAATACGCAGGAAACCTTCTCCACAGTCTCCGAAAGCAGTACCCGGAATCACCGCTACCATTTCTTCCCGAAGAAAACGCTCCGCAAATTCGTCGGAAGTAAGACCAAACTCCTTAATACACGGGAACAGATAAAAAGCTCCCCGTGGTTCAAAACACTGAAGTCCCATATTTTTAAATTCATTCAGTACGAAACGTCGGCGCTGATTATAAGACTCACGCATAAGTTCCACATCCTCCTGTCCGTTCTGCAGGGCTTCCACCGCTGCATACTGGCTGGTCGTCGGTGCGGACATGATGGCAAACTGATGCACTTTAATCATCTGCTTTAAAATATTTTCCGGTCCTGCTGCATATCCCAGACGCCATCCGGTCATGGCAAAGCTCTTACTGAAACCATTAATTACAATCGTTCTTTCCCGCATTCCCGGAAATGATGCGATTGAGCAATGGTCCATCTGATAGGTCAGTTCGGAATAAATCTCATCGGATATGACAAAAAGGTCTTTTTCTTTTACGATTCTGGCAATCGGTTCCAACTCAGAACGAGTCATAACTGCTCCGGTCGGGTTGTTCGGATAAGATAAAACAAGAATTTTAGTCTTATCGGTAATGGCTGCCAGCAATTCCTCCGGTGTCAGCTTAAATTCATTTTCTTCTTTCAGGTCAATCGTCACCGGCACACCGTCCGCCAGCTTGATACATGGCAGATAAGAAACAAACGCCGGTTCCGGCACAATCACCTCATCCCCGGGATTCAGCATGGTACGAAGTGCAAGGTCAATTCCCTCGCTGCCGCCCACCGTCACCAGAATTTCTCCGACAGGATTATATATTAATTTATATCTTTCCTCCATATAGTCAGCAATTGCAGACCGGAGCTCTAACAATCCGGCATTGGATGTATAAAAGGTACGTCCCTTTTCCAGGGAAAAAATACCTTCTTCTCTGATATGCCACGGCGTATCAAAATCGGGTTCCCCTACACCTAAGGAGATAGCTTCCGGCATTTCCTGCACCAGGTCAAAAAACTTTCGGATGCCGGAAGGCTTGATATTCTTTACTTTATCAGATACGGGATTTCTCATGGTGTCACCTTCATTCTGCTATGTTCCTGTTTCTCAATAAGAATCATTCCATGGTCTTTGTATTTTTTAAGAACAAAATGTGTTGCTGTTCCTGCGACTGCTTCCAGAGTAGACAGCTTGGTAGCCACAAACATGGAAACTTCTTTGAGGGTTTTTCCTTCCAGGAACAGAGCAAAATCATATCCGCCGGACATCAGATAAAGTGCCTTTACCTCCGGATAGTTGGTAATTCTTTCAGCCAGCTTTTCAAATCCTTTTCCTCTCTGTGGTGTGACACGCACTTCGATAAATGCTGTCACCTTCTCCATATCGGTTTTATCCCAATTAATAAGCGTAGGGTAACCACAGATGACACCTTCCTGCTCCATTTTTTCAATTTCCTGTAAAATCAGAGCTTCGTCTGTTCCCATCATAATTGCCAGGTCATGTAAATCAATTTTGCTGTTTTTTTCCAGCATTCTTAAAATCTCGTTACGCATGATAACCTCCATTATTCTATGCATTTCACAAATTTACAGCGATTCATCCAAACATTTCTTTCCATCACTGCATTTTATAATATTCATCGGGTTTCGGCGGTTCCAGGAATCGAATCTCATCATCATAACGGATAATCCGGTCATTGCTGTCCGTAAGGTGTCCTGCCACAGCAGCCCTGAATCCGGCTTCTTCGAGCCGGGCTACTGCTCCGGTCCCATCCTCGCATACTGCCAAAAGGCATCCTTCACTGCGAAGCATATACGGGTTAAGATTAAAATATTCGCATACTTCAATCGTATGCTGCCTGATTGGTATCCGTTTTAAATCAATATCCAGTCCCGCCTTGCAGGCGACAGCCAGTTCCCAGAA
Organism: Eubacterium sp.; assembly: GCA_022769785.1. GTDB lineage: Bacteria > Bacillota > Clostridia > Lachnospirales > Lachnospiraceae > Anaerobutyricum. The sequence goes on along the minus strand of JALEIY010000145.1, from coordinate 4,451 downwards.
TCCGGCGAAAATTCCGCCTTCTCCCGGATGATGTATAAAAAGAGCTCCATTTTGTCTCAAAATATCTGCGGCATTTTTCATGGCACCATCTTCAAACAGCGCCGCGGCTTCTTTAATAAAGAAGGATGGATATCTGCCAAGAAGTTCTTTTTCCCGTTCCCGGGCTATCATGGCGGCACCTTCTCTTCCGATGCTTCCCGCGACAACCACTGCCATATCCGGAGAAACCGCCTCCGCGTTCATGGCTTCTTTTCTTCGAAGTCCCATCGGATAAACCGACACAATAAGATCTTCTATATGCGGCATCGCGGCGGCATATCCAACGCGCAGACACATATCCTGCTTTTCACACAGAATATCCATCTCTCTTACCAGTTCTTTTAACTGTCTTTCCTCTGTCTCTTCAGGCATCAGTATGGATATCTCCATGCTTCTTGGCTCGGCTCCTGCAGCCGCCAACGCATTGACTGCCCCGTAAACAGCCCGTTTCGCACAGAGAGTCCAGCCCTGTATTGTCATGATTCCGGAAGAAATCCATAATTTATCCCCGTTTTTTTCCACAGGAAAAGCACCGGCGTTATTATCCGGTGTGAGAAAAGAATCTGCACTTTCTGTATGAATCTGGCGAAGCACGGAGCGTTTCCAGATACTCTCTTTTACTTTTCCTGGTTTCATGACTTTTTCCTTTATGACAACAATTTCAAATATCCGGATTATTCAATCCGTTATGAAATCAATCTTTCTGCTCTGTTTTTTCTGTCTGTTTTTCTTGTGCCTGTTTTTGCTTATCTGCCTGTTCTTTTTTCTTTTCTTCCGCTTCCTTCTTATCTTCCTTCTTCTTGGTTCCCACACGGACAACCTTTTTCACAGACTGATAAGAGCTGCTGTTAATCTGCACACGGTCAACTTCTTCGCCGTCTACGCGGATAACCTTCCAAAGTCTGGCAGAATATCCGGTTCTTCCGTTTTCCTCTACTTTCTTCTTGCCCTCTTCCATGGTCTTGTCTTTGATAATCTTCTCTCCCGGAGGACGCACAGAAGTTGTCTCAGAAATAAACTCGATGCTCCGGTTTTCGTCCCGGTATTCTTTTCCATAGATCGTAAAGGTAATTGAGGCATCCCCGGCTTTTCCTTCAATATAGATTGGATAGTCCAGATTATTTTTAAACTTCAAATCCTTTTCTGTGCCGGAAATCGCCGCATCCTCTGATAATTCCACATAATGCACGGTCATGGAGTGAGGCTGTCTCTCCGTCACTTCAAGCTCTGCCCGCAGAACCGCATTATACAGTGTCGTAGAAACCTGGCAGATACCTCCTCCGTAGGTCTGGACTGTTTTTCCATTCTCATAGGAGCCGGCCAGATGATAACCGTTATCTGAATTAAATGGTGCCACTGCCTCATAAACAGAGAATTCCTCTCCCGGATAAAGAAGAGTTCCGTTAATCAGTGACGCTCCATTCTCCACATTAAGACATCTTCCATACGGGGAATCATAATAAGATGTTGTAAAGGTTCCCAGCACATCTTTAATTACACTGAGTTCTTTTTTTGTGTGCTTTGCCTTGTCCGTCTTGTAATCCACCGGAAAAACAACTTCCTTCTGATCCCAGTCTTCCTTCTGTATGTATTCAATCAGCTTATCGGCATTCTCCGCAAAATCGATATCAATCCCGTTTACTTCCGGTGTAATTTTAAATTTGCCGTCTTCTCTCTTGATAACAGCGTCCTTCTTCTTCGCCAGAAACTTCTTTGCCGTTTTCTTAAAGACCTTTTGTGACTTGTCCGCATCCACCCCAAAGCTTAAAGGCAAATCCTGGCCTTCTTTTTCCAGCCGCCGAATCTCGACAACCCGCTTGAAAATCCCGTCATTTCTTCCGAGTTCCCATGCCTCCTTTGCAGGGTCCTCTTTTGTGCAGTACAATCCCATATCAGACAAAAGAAAGCTTTTTTCTTTTTTGCCGACCTGGAGAGTAACCTTCTGCTCAGATACTGTGTTCACATAATCGTCCACAGTTTTTTGTGCTTCCTCCTTGGTCATTCCGCTGACATCAATCCCGGCAATCTTTACTCCGGGATAAATCGTGGCAATATTCACATATTTTGTATAATAATGATATCCGTATCCACACACTCCTGCCAGCACTATAATAAAAAGCGCCAGTACTGTCAGACCAATCTTTTTTTTCATATTCTCCTCCATGGCTTTTCCGGCTTCTTCCCGGAATTTCTCTACGTCAGCAGCCTTCCGGTATGCACCTTCGTATTACAGCATCGCCGGAACAATTGATGTAATTACCATGGCAAGAATCACTAAAACGATAATAATGGCTGATATTCTCTGTCTCTTTTTTGAATTCATATGATTTGTAACCTTTCTTTTTCTAATAAATGATAAATAAGATATACCCTACTATTCTAAGGCATTTCCGTCTGACATTCAAGTGCCTATTTCAGGATATTCTCCGATATTATTCTAACCCGCGCATTCATATTCAACGGATTTCTCTGTTCATAGTCAAAAAGGCACAGACATTTTTCTTCCCGAATCTCTCCTTTTTCCATCCATTCTCCCACATGGAAGGAAAAAATCTCTATATGACTGGAATTTGCGGCTTTTTTGGAATCATACTCACCCGCAGCATATTTATCCGCAAAAAGATATTCTCCCTTCTCCCGGTAAAGCTGCTTCCACTGCTTTTTAAACAGCGAAAGCTCCGCTGCCCACTTCGGTCTGGCTTTCAGATTCTCCCGCAAATACATATCAAGAAGCAGCATTTCATCAAGCAGAGGAAGCTCCGGCTCCCGTGTTTTAAGAAACTGCCGCAAAATCTCATATTTTTCCATCCGGCTATGATTTTTTTTGTGATATTCTTTTTCACGATACCATAGTGCAAATTCCTCATAAAATGTAAAAGGGTCCGAAAAGCGCGGAACGACATAGGCAAGAACTGCCGTATATTGTCCGCTGTTATAATAGGTTTCCACCATTTCCTCCACACCCTTAAGGCGTATCATTTCCTCGAAGGTGACCCATCTGGTCTTGAGCACCTCATATGGGGCTCTGCTTCGATATATGATTCCGTAGTGTTCTGCCTGACTTTCCATGCAGGTTCCCTTCAGCACCTTCAGGAAACCAAGCTGAAGCTGGTCCGGTCTGTGGGCGTACAAATCATTAAAAGACTGTTTAAACTGCGCGTAGCTTTCCTCCGGCAAACCGGCAATCAAATCCAGATGCTGATGAATATTTCCCAGCTTTTTTACTCTGTCCACATTATAAAAAAGCTTCTCCATATCCATATGACGACAGATTGCATCAATGGTTGCGGAGTTGGTGGACTGCACCCCGATTTCCAACTGGATAAGCCCCGGTCTCATCTGTGAAAACAAGGCAAAGGCCTCCTCATCCAGCAAATCCGCTGAAATCTCAAAGTGAAAATTGGTAACTCCATTGTCATTTTCCGTAATATAGCGCCAGATTCTCATAGCATGTGTTTTATTACAGTTAAATGTCCGGTCCACAAATTTAACCTGCGGCACCCGGGCGGCAAGGAAACAGTCCAGCTCCTTTTTCACCAGCTCCCACGCCCGAAAACGAACCTTTTTTTCCACTGACGACAGACAATAGGTGCATCCGAACGGACATCCTCTGCTTGTCTCATAGTAAAGAATCTTATGGGCAAACAACTGAAAATCTTCATATACAAAAGGAATCTCATTCATATCCATCCATGGAGCCGGCCCCATATTCCGATATCCCGCCTTATCTCTTATGACTACTCCCGCCGGCAAATCTGCATCCTCCAGCCTGCCATCCTTTTCCCACAAGGCACAAAGAGCAGCAAACTGTTCTTCTCCCTCGCCCTGCATAACTAAATCCACTGCCGGATTTTCCTGAAGAAATGTTTCAGCATGGTAAGATACCTCCGGTCCTCCTGCCCAGATTGCCAGTTCAGGCCGGAGCTGCTTCAGCTCCTCCGCCAGTTCTCTTACATAAGCAATATTCCAGATATAGCAGGAAAAGATAATCACATCTGCATTTTCCTCATAAAGGTCTTCCAGAATCTTATCCACATAATGATTAATTGTATATTCTTTTATCACAAATTCCGCCCCGGGTATCCCGCATTTTTTCGCATAAGCTTCCAGACAGAACACCGCCAGATTAGAATGAATATATTTGGCATTAATGCCGCAAAGTAAATATTTCAAAATAAGCCTCCCTGTTTTTTCATGTATTATAGCATCTTTTTCAAAAAAATACTTGCTTTCTTTTTAAATTCGTGTTATTATATTGAGCGTTGAAAAAAACATCTTGCGGGTGTAGTTCAATGGTAGAACACTAGCCTTCCAAGCTAGATACGTGGGTTCGATTCCCATCACCCGCTTCTTCAGAATAATTTCTTCAGATGATGGTTTTTTTCCTATTTTTGAAATTATTCTTGACAATT
>JALEIY010000139.1 GCA_022769785.1 Eubacterium sp. | reverse complement strand
CCTTCCGCCACGGGATTTCCCATAAAACCGGCATTGGAACAGATGGTGGCATATCGCAGACATTTTCTCCTGCTTTCTTTTGTTTTATTATAAAGGACCTTTCCCAGAAACACGCATAATATCTGAATCAAAACAGAAATAATAAAAATGCCCGCAAAGATTTTCATAATATCCATGGAAAAATCTACCATGAATGATTTTATAATATTACAGGGCAAAATTACATCAATGACTAAATCTGTCATGTTTTTCTGTCCTCCTGCTCCAACAATTCCCTTCTTTTTCAGTAACAGACCGACTACAATCAACGAGAACATCATCAGCTGTAAATTAATCAGTGCTTTCATTTTTTCTCTCCTTCTATTTCCGGTACGGAATTATCCTTTTCTTTCTTCGTCAAACAGCACAAATTTCCGCAACTCATTTATTTAAAAATTTCATGCTCTCTATCATATCACATTTTCAGTGAAATGCAGACAAAAAGATAAAATCATGCTATACTGAATTCATATCAGGAGGATGATTTATGTTGGAAAAATTAAAAAGCAAAAACAAAAACATCAGTGAACTTTTGGAGCACATCATGGCAGTCATCGTTTTTATTGCCATCCTTGTTGCGATTTTTTCTCTCTGGGAACCATTTAAGGAGTTTCTTCAGAATCGCAATGACGCCCATGCCTTTCACAATTTTCTGGGCAGTACCTTTTTTATCGTTATCGGCATCGAGTTTTTCAAGCTGCTGTGTAATCCAAGCAAGCATTCTCTGGTAGAAGTTTTAATGTTTGTCATCGCCAGACATATGATTATTGAAGAGACCTCCGCCATGGAAAATCTTCTCTCAATTGCGGCGATTGCACTGCTGTTTTTTGTGGACAGGTTTTTATTAACAGAATCCAGCACTCCGACAAATCCTGTGCCGGACGATGATTCGTCCGGAAACACCGGCCCGTTGGAATAAATCGTAAGACATACGGGCACTTTTTACCAAGGAGGATTTTTTATGAAGGGTATTATTTTAGCCGGAGGCTCCGGTACACGACTTTATCCGCTTACTACGGTAACTTCGAAACAGCTTCTTCCTATCTATGATAAGCCGATGATTTACTATCCCATGTCTGTTCTGATGAACGCAGGTATCCGGGACATTCTCATTATTTCCACTCCACAGGATACCCCTCGTTTTAAGGAGCTTTTAGGAGACGGTCACCAGTTTGGTATCCAGCTTTCCTACGCCGTGCAGCCAAGTCCTGACGGTCTGGCACAGGCATTTATTATCGGCGCTGATTTTATTGGAAATGACTGTGCTGCCATGGTTCTCGGAGATAATATTTTCTTCGGACACGGGCTGAAAAAACGTCTGAAAGCCGCTGTTAAAAATGCGGAATCCGGAAAAGGCGCGACGATTTTCGGTTATTATGTGGACGACCCGGAGCGTTTTGGTATCGTGGAATTTAACCACGAAGGAAAAGCCATCTCTATCGAGGAAAAACCGGAGCATCCAAAGAGTAATTATTGTGTAACCGGTCTGTATTTTTATGACAACAGTGTGGTAGAATACGCGAAACAGCTTACACCGAGCAAACGGGGCGAGCTGGAAATTACGGACTTAAACCGCATTTATCTGGAATCCGGACAGCTTAATGTGGAGCTTCTGGGTCAGGGCTTTACCTGGCTTGATACCGGAACCCACGAAAGTCTGGTGGACGCCACAAATTTTGTAAAAACCATCGAACAGCATCAGCACCGGAAAATTGCCTGCCTGGAAGAAATCGCTTATTTAAACGGCTGGATTACCCGGGATGAGATTATGGAGGTCTATGAAGTGCTGAAGAAGAATCAGTACGGACAGTATTTAAAGGATGTCGTAGATGGTAAATACAGAGAAAATCTGTATTAGAAAGGAAGTAACCCGAAATGAAGATTCTTGTGACAGGAACCGGCGGTCAGCTTGGTCATGATGTTCTTTGCGAGCTTACCGGCAGGGGACATACCGTTATCGGCACAGACGTTGAAGAAATGGACATCACCGACGCCCTGGCTGTCCGAAGGGTCATGGAAGAGGTTCGCCCGGACGCAGTGATTCACTGTGCCGCATGGACTGCGGTTGACGCGGCGGAGGAAGACGAGAATAAAGAAAAGGTTTACCGGATTAACCGGGACGGCACTGCTCATATTGCCGCAATGTGCCGGGAACTTGACTGTAAAATGATGTATATTTCCACCGATTACATTTTTGACGGACAGGGCAGCGCTCCCTGGCTTCCGGACTGCCGGGATTACCGGCCTTTAAATGTATACGGACAGAGCAAGCTGGAAGGCGAAAAGGCGGTGGAGGAAGCACTCTCCCGTTTCTTTATCGTCCGTATTGCCTGGGTATTTGGAAAAAACGGAAATAATTTCATCAAAACCATGCTGCGGCTGGGAAAAAAATATGACAGCCTCCGCGTGGTAAATGACCAGATTGGCACACCGACTTACACCTTTGATTTGGCCCGTCTTCTGGCAGATATGATTGAGACGGAAAAGTACGGCTTTTATCATGCCACCAACGAGGGCGGTTATATCAGCTGGTACGATTTTGCCCGGGAGATTTTTGCCGAGGCGGCATCTATGGGGCATGAAGAATATGACAACGCTCACCTTCATGTCCAGCCGGTATCCACAGAAGAATACGGCGTCTCCAAAGCGGCGCGGCCTTTTAACAGCCGCCTTGACAAAAGCAAGCTGCGTGACTGCGGATTTACTCCTCTACCGGAGTGGAAGGATGCACTTCGCAGATATTTAAAGGAAATTGAACTGTAAGGAGCTATACAAATGGGACAGATTAAAGTAGAAAAAAATGTAGGCGGTATCGAGGGACTCTGCGTCATCGAGCCTGCCGTTCACGGTGATTCCAGAGGCTATTTCATGGAAACCTATAACCAAAGAGATATGGCGGAAGCCGGTCTTAATATGGTTTTCGTGCAGGACAACCAGTCCTGCTCCACCAAGGGAGTTCTCCGGGGTCTGCATTTTCAGAAACAGTTTCCACAGGGCAAGCTGGTTCGTGTGTTTCGCGGAACAGTCTACGATGTTGCAGTTGATTTAAGAAGCGGCAGCGATACCTTCGGAAAATGGCACGGCACCATTCTTTCCGGTGAGAACAAAAAACAGTTTTATATTCCGGAGGGCTTCGCTCACGGTTTTCTTGTTCTGTCGGATATTGCGGAATTTACTTATAAATGTACGGATTTTTATCATCCCGGCGATGAAGGCGGACTGGCCTGGAACGATCCAAAGCTCGGTATCACCTGGCCGGAGCTTCAAGGAGAGTATTGCGGCACCGCATCCGCAAAAGGCTACTTTCTTCCTGACGGAACTCCACTTAATATGAGCGAAAAGGACCAGGTTCTTCTCGGACTGGATGATACATTTCATTTCTGATAAATATGCCGGCATTTTCTTTTGCATTTAATAACAGAGGGGACCGCAATATGAATGCGATCCCCCATTTTTTCCTATATATACATTGTTTCCCTCACAGCTTAGCCTGCCAGTCTTCGACTCACCCCATAAAATAAAGGTCTTGTATAGTATTTATCAACCTCTCTCCATCCGGTTTTGGAGCCCTTCTTAAACTGCATATACATTTTTCCACCTGTTATTTTGATATTTCGTAAAGTCAGCACATCGCCTTTTTTGGCGGTAAAGGCTATTTTTTTCTTCGTTCTGCTGGTATAGAAACGAATGGTACGGGCTGCTTTAAATTGATTTTTGCGGAAATATTTGCTGTAACCGTCATTTATCTCATCGTTTCCCAGACTGGATAACACCTTTGAAGTATCGGAAACCCGTTTAAATGTTCCATTTTTATAAACATAGTTAAACTTCCAGCGAACCCATCCGGTTTCCGATGGCTGATAACTGTGTCGAACCGAAATCTGATTGCCGGAAACTTTTATTACTTCGCCTCCCGTCATCAGATTGTCTTCCTTAAGGTCAAGAGCCTTCACCAGCTTCTTTGTCTTTGTATCATAACGATAAATGGAATTATATATACGCCAATCATTATCCCCGTATCCGATAAGCTGCAGGAAATTCTTTGTTTTTGACATATGGATATAGTTGACAGTAATATAATAATAATATTTATCCCACAGGTTCAGCACCTTGGTTCCGTTCACATAAACCGCCAGCTTGTCCACATAATCTCCATCAGACATCGTCCTTAGCTTAATCTTTACCGCGTCTTCCTTGCCATCACCGGTTAAGTCTGCGGAAAATGAAATATTCTTTGAAGTATATCCGCAAATCTCATCTACCGTGCCCGCTGCCTTCACCGGAGCAGCTCCCATTAAAATTCCAAATGCAAATAAAAATACAGCCAGTCCAAGCATTTTTTGTATTTTTTTCATATTGTATCTTCCTCCTTTGCCTGAAACATTTTTTATAATAATAAAAGTATATCCTACTCTCTGTCTGAATTCAATGCGATTTTCCTTAATTTTTCTTAAAATATGTTGCCCGGAATACTCTTTTCTTTTACTTTCCTATGAAATAAAAACGCCGTCCCGGGCTTGCCCTCCCCGGGACGACGTTTTTTCAGCATCGGCCGTATAATCTCATATTGTGTAATAATTTTTCTGCCAGAGCATCTTCAAAGCTTCCTTCCGGTGCTCTCCAGCACCAGTTGTTTTCTGCGGTGGAAGGCACGTTCATCCGCCCTTCGCTGCCGATTCCAAGCAAATCCTGCGCCTGCACAATCGTGACGTCTGCCACACTGCTCCACAGGGCTTTCATCATATCCCAGTGATACTCTGCCGGATTGTTCATCCGAAGATACTCTTTTGCAAAAGCCACATCTTCCGGTGCCGCAGAAGACATCCAGCCCTGAATAGTATCATTATCATGGGTTCCCGCATAAGCAATGCAATGCGGGATAAAATTGTGCGGTAAATATTCCGCACTGCTGTCGTCCCTGCTGTCAAAGGCCAGTTCCAGCACCTTCATGCCCGGAAATCCGCTGTCAGCCAGAAGCTGCTTTACAGAATCTGTGAGGAATCCCAGGTCTTCTGCAATGATACTTACTTTTCCTATCGCTTTTTCCAGCGCCACAAACAGCTTCATACCCGGTCCCTGTTTCCAGTAGCCGCTCTGAGCACTGTCCGCACCGTATGGAATGGCATAATAGGAATCAAAGCCCCGGAAATGGTCAATTCGAAGCACGTTATAAATCTGTGTCTGATAACGAATTCTCTCAATCCACCACTGATAACCGGTCTGTTCCATATACTCCCAGTCAAAAAGCGGATTGCCCCATAACTGACCATCGGCGGAAAATCCGTCCGGCGGACATCCTGCCACTTCTTTTGGAACCCGGTTTTCATCCAGCTGGAAAAGCTCAGGATGCGCCCATACATCGACGCTGTCCAAAGCCACATAAATCGGCAGGTCTCCGATAATAGAGATTCCCTGTTCATTGGCATAGGCACGAAGCTTTTTCCACTGACGGAAGAAGAAATACTGGGTAATTTTCCAGAACGCAAGCTCATTTTCATGGGATGCCGCAAATGCTTCCAATGCCTCCGGAATCCGGTTCCGCAGAGCCGGTTCCCATTCCATCCAGGATTTCCCCTGGCTTTCTCCTTTCAGTGCCATAAACATCGCATAGTCATCAAGCCAGGAAATGTTTTCCTTACAAAACTCGTCATAATCATCGGATGGAGCATCGGCAAATCGCTCCGCAGCCAGACGAAGAATCTTATACCGTTTTTCGTAAAGTGCACCATAATTTACCCGATCGGGTGTACTTTCCCAGTCCGTATCCTCATATTCTGCCCTGCGAAGCAGTCCCTCTGTTTCCAAATCATCCAAATCAATAAAATACGGATTCCCTGCAAAGGTGGAAAAAGACTGATAAGGAGAATCTCCATAGCTGGTCGGGCAGACCGGGAGAATCTGCCACCAGGACTGTCCCGCTTTTTTTAAAAAATCCACAAACTCCCTGGAAGGCTTTCCCATACTTCCCACCCCATGCGGAGAAGGGAGTGACGATATATGAAGTAGTACACCGCTGCTTCTCATTTACATTCACATCCTTTTTTCCGTTATAGTATCCAGAGAAACGCTCTTTCCTGACCCTCCCATAAAAGGAGGGTCTGGATTAATTAATGGCAGATTGCTTCTTCTGTTTCTTTATCAAATACGTGTACTTTCTTAATATCCACTGCAAGACGTACTTCTTCATCCGCTTTAATGTCTGCTTCGGAAGGTACTCTTGCCACGAGTTTCTGTCCTTCGTAGGTCAGATACAGATAAATCTCGGAGCCCATCATTTCTGCCAGGTCTACACGGGCAGTAAAGGAATTTGCGGTCTCAGATGTTTCCACATAAATATCCTCCGGACGAATACCCATGATTACTTCCTTACCAACATACGGAAGAACTTTTTCATCTTTTACCGGTACTCTGCAGGTGCCGCATACCAATTCACAGCCTTCTGCGGTTTTCTCCACTTTTGCGTTTACAAAATTCATCTGTGGAGAACCGATAAATCCGGCAACAAAGATATTGCATGGATAATTATAAAGGTTCTGCGGAGTATCAAACTGCTGGATATATCCGTCTTTCATTACCACGATACGGTCACCCATGGTCATGGCTTCGGTCTGGTCATGAGTAACGTAAACGAATGTGGTCTGAAGACGTTTGTGAAGCTGAGAAATCTGACTTCTCATTTCCGTACGGAGCTTTGCATCCAGGTTGGATAACGGTTCGTCAAGAAGGAATACCTTCGGGTCACGAACCATCGCTCTTCCTAATGCCACACGCTGACGCTGTCCACCGGAAAGAGCCTTTGGCTTACGGTCAAGATAAGGCTCCAGCTCAAGAATCTTTGCAGCTTCTCTAACCTTCTTATCAATTTCCTCCTTCGGAACCTTCTGAAGTTCCAGTGCGAAGGACATATTTTTGTATACGGTTTTGTGCGGATACAAAGCGTAGCTCTGGAATACCATGGCAATGTCACGATTCTTCGGCGGTACATCATTTACCAGACGGTCTCCAATATATAATTCTCCTTTTGTTACATCTTCCAGGCCGGCAATCATACGAAGGGTTGTGGATTTACCACATCCGGAAGGTCCAACCAGCACAATAAACTCTTTATCTTCGATTTCCAGATTCAGATCCGGAATAACAGTTACACCATTATCATAGGTTTTTTCTACATTTCTAAAACTAATATTTGCCATACTGACAATCCTCCATTAATGTTTGCTGACACTTTCTCCCGGTATAAGATGGAAGGATTCCACCTCATAAACGGCAGGTGCCGATTCATCGATACGGTTTAACAAAATTTCAACACTTTTTTTGGCAATGGTTTCTCTTTGCTGACGAATCGTGGTAAGGCGCGGATTCATATATTTTCCAATATCAATCCCGTCAAATCCGATGACCGAAATATCCTCCGGAACACGCAGTCCCCTGTCCTGAATGGCACGGATGGCACCGATAGCCATCACATCACACATGGCAAAAACTGCTGTAATCTCCGGCATTTTATTTAAAAGCTGTTCCATGGACTGATAACCATCATAGATAGAGAAATGTGCTGCCACATACTGCTTTTCCTCATCAAACAGCATATCATTCTCCGCAAAGGCTCTGACACATCCCCGGTAGCGGGAATGGGTAGCATAGGATTTCTCTTTGATTCCTCCCAGGACTCCGATATTTTTATGTCCGAGAGTAAACAGGTAGTCAACGGCATATCTGGCCGCCTCCTCGTCATCCGTAGTAACGCTTGACAGATTCGTAAATCCCAAATCTGCCGCCGAGTTTGTTACCAGCACACACGGCACCGGTACCTGGTCAAAGCGTTCGCTGAAATACTGTCTGTCGCTTCCCAGGAATAAAATTCCTTTGGGATGGCGTTCACTGTATATCCGAATAGCCTGTTCCACCTCGTTATCATATTCATCAATGTAATAAATCAGAGAGTCATAAGACTCTTTTTTAATCAGTCCCTGGAGCTGTTCCACTACAGCGGCAAACAGCATATTCTGCGTTCCTTTTATGATGATGGCAATCCCTTCCGTGCTCTGCTGCTTCAAATGCTTGGCATTGCTGTTCAGCTGGAAATGATATTTTTCCACCACCGCCATAATTCTTTCTCTGGCAGTTTCCGAAACTGCCGGCGAATTATTCAGGGTTCTGGATACAGTTCCTACGGAATACCCGGATTCCCGGGCGATGTCTTTAATGGTCATACGTCTTCTCGCCTTTCCTTGCTGTATCTGTATTTTATATTTTTATCCTTTCACGGCACCGGCAGCCACACCTTTGATGATGTGTTTCTGTCCCGCAATGTAAACGATAATAATCGGGATGACTGTAAGCATAATACTTGCCATCATCGGTCCCATCTCAACTCTTCCGTAGCTTCCACGGAAATACTGAATCAGCATCGGAATCGTCCGGTACTTTTTAATATCCAGTACGAGTGTTGGAAGCAGGTAGTCGTTCCATACCCACATTGCTTCCAGAATACCAACGGAAACCAGTGTTGGTTTCAGAATCGGAAGAACGACCAGGAAAAATGTCTGAAGCGGATTACATCCGTCAATCATGGATGCCTCTTCTACTTCCAGAGGAATTGATTTCATAAAGCCGGCAAACATAAACACCGCCAGTCCGGCTCCGAATCCCAGGTAGATAATCCAGATATTCCATGGCTTGTTCAGGCTCAGAGAGTCTGCTGTCTGAGACAGGGTAAACATAACCATCTGGAATGGTACTACCATAGAGAAAACAAAGAGGTAATACAGCGCCTGTGAAAACTTATTCTTCACACGGGTGATGTACCATGCACACATGGAACAGAAAATCAAAATCGCTGCAACAGAAGTAACGGTAATCAGTAAACTGAAGCCCAGACTCTTTAAGAAGCCCTGAGACATCACTGCATTTATGTAGTTTGTCAACCCTGCGAAGGTTTCTGAGGTCGGCAGTTTAAATGCGGTTGATGTACTGATTGCGGTTTCTGTTTTCAGAGAGTTAAAAAGAATCATCACAATCGGATATATATATAACAGAGATAACACTGTTAAAAGTACAATCCAGATTTTATCCAGAATACCTGTACGTTTTTTCATTATTGCTGTACCTCCTTCGAACGGGTTGCCTTAAGCTGTATCAGGGAAATGGCTATGACGATGATACAGAAGATAACCGCCTTCGCCTGTCCGATACCTTTCCACTGCATACCGGCACGGGCATAGAATGTATTGTAAATATTCAGAGCGAGCATTTCTGTCATATGATTTGGCTCACCATTGGTCAGTGCCAGGTTCTGGTCGAAAAGCTTAAAGGAGTTTGTCAGTGTCAGGAATACACAGATGGTAATGGATGGCATAACCATCGGAAGCTTTACGCTGAACAGCGTTCTTAAAGAAGATGCTCCGTCAATCTGTGCTGCTTCGATTAAATCGTCCGGTACATTCTGAAGTCCTGCAATGTAAATAATCATCATATATCCAATCTGCTGCCAGCACATCAGAATGATGAGGCCCCAGTAACCTGCGGAAGAATTCAAAGCCAGAAGAGGTTTACCCACGATGGATAATAAACAGTTAATAAGGATCTGCCAGATATAACCGAGGACGATACCTCCGATTAAGTTCGGCATAAAAAATACGGTTCGGAAAATGTTGGTTCCTCTTAACTTCTTGGTAAGAAGAAGAGCCAGCAAAAATGCAAAAATATTAATAAGAAGAATGGATGCCACCGCAAATGATACGGTAAATAAAAATGATTTTTTAAAGGTTGCATCCTGAATTACCTGATAAAAATTGGTAAGTCCTACCAGCTTCGCATTACTTACGGTTGTAAACTGACAGAAGGAAAGATATAATCCTTCAAAAAACGGCACTACAAAACCGATGATAAATGCTGCCAGCGTCGGGAGGACGAAAAACGGGGAATAGCGTTTTAATGCCTTTTCCATAATAACCTCCTGGTTTTCAGTCTGTTTTTTCTATATATAATATGTTAAAAAACGTTATTTTCATGGTAACAAGCTCTTTTTTGGGTAAAAATATGGACAGGCAGGAACACCGCCTGTCCATTTTAAGATTAGGAAATGAAAATGATTCTAAGTTAAAATGTGAAATATAATTACTGCTGATTTGCTAACTGATATTCCGTTGCCCAATTATCAACAAAAGCGGTCTTAACTGCTGCCCATGTATCATCACTTGGAGCTGCTGCATATGCTGTTAAAGCGCTTCCTACGTCATTTTTCCACTGTTCGGATGGCATTGTGCTGAAGTTCCATGCAACCGGAGTTTTGCCTGCTGCTGTAAGTTCTGCATCCTGTTTTACGAAAAGGTTGGAAGATTCCTGAGCGGTATCGAAAGGAATGGTGAATCCCATGTCTTCTGCCATAGCCTTTGTTCCTTCTTCAGATGTTACACACCAGTTGATGAAATCAAGTGTAGCCTGAATGTCTGCTTCGTCAGCCTGGCTGTTTACACACCAGAAGTTCTCTGTACCGGTACAGATACCCTGATTTGCATCGTCAACACCAAAGTAAATAGGAATCATAGCCAGATCGTCGTCTGTAAATTTGCCTTCGCCTACAAGGTTTCCATATTCCCAGGAACCATTCTGGAAGAATACAGCCTTGTTTTCAAGGAATTCATTACGGGAGTCATCTCCTGTCTTCTGGGACAGTTCTTTAGGATCTGCTGTACCGTTGTTGATGTAGAGATCCCACATAGCGCGGTAGTTGTCAAGATATGTACCTTTGATAGCATCTGTGGAAGAAATGCCATCTGCCTGATATTCATAGTAAATCGGAAGGTTTGCCAGATGAGTCTTGAATCTCCAGTCAGAGGATCCGTCCATACCTGAGGATGTAAATGCTGCAAATCCCAGTTCGCCGGAACGAGCGGTAATATCTTCTGCAATCTTCTTAAGGTCTTCGTAGGACTGAATGTCTTCTACCTTGTAGCCTGCTTTTTCAAGAAGGGTTTTGTTTACAATGAGACCATAGGACTCAACAACATAAGCGATACCGGAAACAGCATCTCCGTCTTTTAATGCAAAGCTGTCGCTTGTCAGGTGACCATAAATATCACTGCCGGATAAGTCATAGCAGTAATCTTTCCAGTTTGCAAGACCAACCGGTCCGTTAACCTGGAAAAGTGTAGGAGCTTCGCTCTTACCCATCTCACTCATCAGAGTGTTCTCATACTGTCCGGATGCTGCTGTAACAACCTGAACGTCTACACCTGTCTGCTCTGTGTAAACCTTTGCAAGATCCTGCCACTGCTGATCCTGTTCCGGTTTGAAGTTCAGATAGTAAACGGAACCACCTTCTGCGCTGCCTTCTGCAGCTGTGGAACCCTCACCAGACTTGCTGCCACCGCATCCTGCAAGTAAAGATGCTGTGAGCGCACCAATAAGTGCCAATGATAAAAATCTCTTCTTCATCATAAATTCCTCCTCTTTAAATGGTTGAACGCTGCGTTTTTGGAAACGTTTCCAAATCGTTGCAACGTAAATAAGATTTTTATTTAATGCAATCATATCCTGCTTTTTCTTAAAAAGCAACTATTTTTTTCGATATTTTTACGTTTCTGTAGATATGCACAATAACATCTTAAGTTTTTTGTGCATAAAGTCCACTGTTTTTTTCATTTATACACACAAAGGTATTTTCCCTCTGTAAAATCACCGTTTATTTTTGGAAACGTTTCAACTTTTCAAGCCCTGGGTATCGACCACAGGCTTTGCTTTGGCTACCAGCTCACTAATCTCCGGTATCTCTCCTTCCACGTTTTCCACCAGCCAGTCCATTCTCATGATATTCTCCGGCTCCAGTCCTTGCCGTCCATCCCAGCAAAGCTCCCCTTTCTGATTATAAACCGGACCGTCAAAAGGATAAAAACGTTCTTCGCATATCTCTTCTTTTAAGAGATTCACCAATCGGGCCGTTCCCGCCGGAATCCTGCCGGAACAGATTACATCAATTACTCCGGCAGACATTCCCCACCAGTAATTCAGTCCTTTTTTTTCATCACCGGCCTCGTCTGCCTTCCAGCCTCCATTTATTATCTTATCAATCATCTGCTCATAAAACTTACCCCAGTGCCATACCGGCATGGCAAGATTCACCGGTTCACCGCCCTCATCCATATAAAGTCCAAAATGTCTCGAAGCAATCTTTGGCACAATCATATCCTGCCCGGAAACACAGGAAATCCCATGCTTCCGAAAAGTATCAAAGGGATTATTGCCTCTTTTGGTCGTCCATTCCAGATAAACCCTGGCCCGTGGATTGACCATCTGCGCACCCAGAGCAAAGGCATTGATACTGGCAGTCATACCATAAATCGGATAATCGGCAAGATATCCGATTCTTCCATGTTCTGTCATGGCTCCCGCCAGAGCCCCCATCAAAAACTTGGCCTCGTACATTCTGGCATAATACGTGCGGATATATCGATGAGAAGTATTAAGCGAACAGTTCAGTATCTTCACTTCCGGATGTTCCATGGCCGCATGAAGCCCTGCCATCAGAAGCGGAGGTGCCGTGGTGAAAATCAGCTTGTTCCCATCGGCAATGCTTTGTTCAATTACCTCTCTCGCATTTTCTTCGGTTACTTTATCATAACAGGATGTATGAATCTGACCGGGAAATACCTCCTGCAGATAAAATCTTCCCAGTTCATGGGCATAGGTCCAGGAAGACGTCTCCGCCGTCTTCTCATGAACAAAGGCCACATTAAGAACCGGTGAATTGGCCGGAAGCAGCCTTACGAGAAAATTCTTCTTTTTCTCTACTTTCCCCGGTTCCATCAAAAGCTGCGGTGTCTTCTCCAGCTTCAGCTCGCCCAGAGACTTCTGCATCAGTTCCTTTAACTCCAGGGGCTCCATCTTAAGAAGCTTTTTGTATTCGTAGAGTCTTAACAGATTCAGAAACGCATCTCCAACCGCTTCCTCCCGAAACTCCTTTGCAATACTTCCATATATTTTCTTAAAGAAGAAATAAAGAGAACGAAAATCCCTCCGGTCCTCCTCTGTCCATGATTCATCCGGACGTTTTCCCGTAAGCTGCTGCAGTCTGGCATAGCCGCCTTCTTCTGAAAGCTCGATATCATAGAGCTTCGACAAACGATAAAAATCTATGAACTCATAATATATCCGATTGCTCTTTTCCTCTGTGCGGAACGGAAGAATTCTTGTCACTATGCCGGGCACCTCCGCAGCGCCAACACATTTTAAAACACTGACACGCTTATTCCCCTCTTCCACATAAAAACGGTTCATGTACTCGTATACCTTCACCGCATCACGAATACCTTCCTCAATATGCGCTGTATACAATATCTTCCATTTGTTCGCGAATTCCGTATTCTCCCCCATCACCGGATAAAAGCTTTTACTGAAGGAAATCCCCCTGCCGGCCGTTTTCGTTCCCACAATCTTATCAAGAGGAATCTGAACCAGCCCCAGGCTGTATTCCCCTGCAATCTCTTCATGCTTTTCCTTAAGAATATCGTCGAGAACCGGCATCGGCTCCTTTTCTTTTTTACCAAGACGCATATATTTTTCATATTCTGTATGGGCTTCCATATTAATCTCTATTGCCATATCGTATCACCAGTCCTTCTTTCTCTTTCATCATTACCTATGGATATTCACGAAAAACATCCGTATGCGGCTTCTACATATACCGGAACTGCCTGTGCAGCTTCGCAAAATCCCAACCGGGTTCATCATCTGCCTCCGTTTGTCAGAACAAAAAGGTAACCGCCACATCTATAAAAAACAGCAGCAACAGGCAGCCTGACACAACCGACAGTTTCACATCGCTTAATTTTCCCGTCATCTTCTCAAACAAAGGCTGCAAAACATACAAAAATATCATACCTCCAAATCCGAATCGAATACTCGGATTCGGTGCAATTCTCCCCTGAAAATTCATAGCAAATCGACTGTAATCCCATTGCCAATGTCCCACAGACCACTCCATAATATAGCTGGCAGCCAGCTCTACTGCCGTCGTAATCAGAATAATAAGCAAAAATATCAGAACCGGGGTAACCGATACCTGCCCTTCCGGTCTCCTTCTTTTCATCAAACGCCCGAGCAGAAGCAGCAACAGAATCGCTCCAAACCCATATACCACACAATACGGTCCGGTCAATACCCCCCGATTAGAAAACCCCCAACGGTATACCACGACTTCGAGAAACACTTCATACAGCCATCCTATGACAGAATAACATACAAAATAAATCCAAAGCTCCTGCAGCCCTCTTATCTTCCCTGTTCCTCCAAATCCTTTCTCCATATGTACTCCCTCTGTCATCTCGCTTGTAAAATTCCCACTTTTTTCCAATATTTCTTTTACTATAATTGACTTTCCATGAAAAGTCAACAGAAAAATCTTTTACAATGTCTCCGCACAAATCAACACCACCCGTAAAACGGGTGGTTTGTTCTGGGGCTATAAGCCCCCTTTACTTGGCGGCGTCTAAAGGCGCTGCCTTTCACTTTATACTGTGGGAAGTTTGCAGCATCCAAACTTCCCACAGCTCCGTTCAAGCCATATTGCTCTTGACACGTCGCTACCCCTCAAGGGGTGTTTGTACTACCAGCCACTAACCCTTAAAAGGGTCCTCATATTCTTTTACACTTAGTTTGTCTTTCATAATATCGTTCTTTTCCTGTTCCTGAATATACTTTCTTATCGTGGCTTCATTTAATCCTACTGTACTCACATAATATCCTTCTGCCCAAAAATGTCGATTCCCAAATTTATATTTTAAATTTGCGTGCCTGTCAAATATCATTAGAGCACTTTTCCCTTTTAGATAACCCATAAATGATGATACACTGATTTTAGGTGGTATTGCCACTAACATATGGATATGATCTGGCATCAGATGTCCTTCCAAAATTTCCACACCTTTATATGCACAGAGTTGTTTTATAATATCCCGTATATCTACTTTTAGTTGATTGTATATTATTTTTCGTCTATACTTAGGTGTGAAGACGATATGATATTTACACATCCATTTTGTATGTGAGAGTGAATATTCTTTCTTCGCCATTGTTACCTTTCCTTTCTACAATATAGCCTGAACAACTTTATTGTATATGGAAAGGTAACTTTTGCATAGCACGTTGTCGCCACCCGCATAGCGGGTGGTTTATTATTTCGCATGGCTCATTTCTCCTTTATGAGAAACTCGCTCCATGCTCAACAAACTAAAGTTCATAAAATGAAAAGGCCGAAAGAAAATCTTTCAGCCCTTTTTACACTCTGTTGATCACAGAAATGATATCATTTGTTATTTCTTTGACGCTATTCTTCAAATCCGACCATAAGTCCGCCTTTTTCTGCATAGAAGCTGCACAGTCCCCGGCAGGAATAAATCTCTATATCGCTCTCCGGGAACTCTTCCCGAATCTTCCCTGCCAGCTTTTCCGCCATTTTTTCATTCTGACAATGGGCAATTCTTACCTTTCCTCCGGCATATCCGTTCATCTTCATCTCCCTGCAGATAACCGGAATCGCTTTCTTTTCCCCACGACATTTATGCAGCGGCTCCAACGTTCCCTCTGCGCTGGCTCTTCCCACAATGCGAAGTCCCAGGATGCCGGCTACCGCAGCTACCGCCGGACTGACTCTTCCATTCTGTACCAGATTCTTTAAAGACTCCAGAGAAAAGAGAAGGTGGGTCTTAGTGGTATATGCGTCAATTCTGTCCCGGATTTCTTCAAAAGATAATCCCTCTTCAATAAGCTCCTTAAGCTTCTCCAGAATCAGATGAATCTCCGGTCCTGCGGAAAGACTGTCAATAATATGTACCTTTACCTCCGGATGCTCCTCCTGATAAGTAAGAGCCGCCTGCTTTGCTGCACCAAAGCTTCCCGACAGTGTACTGGTTATGGTAACAACAAAAACCGCATCCGCATCCCCGAAAGCTGTCATCCAGTCATGCACATTCGGACAGGATGTTCCGGAACGCCCTTTATAGCTTTGCAGTTCTTCGACCATCGCTTCCGTATCTAAGGCTTCATCGTCGTCATATATTCTGTCATCAGTTACAATTTTTAACGATACACTTTCAAAATCAATTCCTTCCATCTTCAGTACATTCGAAGAGGAATCCGCTACAAGCTTATACTTCATATTTCCTCCTGATTATCAATAACCGTTTATCTGGTTTTAAAAAACTCTTTATGTCATATACTGTATCGGTTTTTCCATAACTTGTCAAGCAGTTCTTATCTCTTTTTGTTCTGCTTTCCTTGACTTTATTTTTTTTCGTGTATACAATAGTAAAAAAGGAGGAATTGATGATGAAAGAAGAAATTAAAACAGCTCTGACTGCCTCCGTACGAGATTTTCATCTTCCCAGATACCGCGAAATCCCGGATGTGGGACTTTATCTGGAACAGACCGTGAAGTATATCGACAATTATCTTGCTCCTCTGGGTGACATTTCCCTCACCGGCTCCATGATCAGTAATTATGTAAAGAAAAAGCTGGTGACAAACCCGGTAAAAAAACAATACAGTCAGGAACAGATTGCCTATATTATTTTCATCGCAGTCTCAAAGGCGGCAGTTTCTCTGGACAACCTTGCTCTGCTCATAGATATGCAAAAACAGACCTATGCACAGGATATTGCCTATGATTATTTCTGTGATGAACTGGAAAATATGATTCAGTATGTATTCGGATTAAAAGCGGCACCGGACAGCGTCGGTTTTGATGACACGGACGAAAAGGTGCTTCTGCGTCAGATTATTGTTACCGCAGCACATAAAATATATCTGGATAAATGTTTTTCCCTTTGTCAGTCTTCATCCACCCCATAAAATACAGGAAAAACGGCATTATTCCCCGTGAAACAGACAAAACCGGCTGAACCATATGGCTCAGCCGGTTTTTTGTATAATCAGAGCGATACTCTGTATTTAGTTCTTTGGCTTTGGTCCGGCATTTACGATTTCTTCCGGCATATTCGGATATTTCTTCGCAAAGTTCTCTTCGAACATTTTTGCCAGTTTATTTGCCTGCTCATCATAAGCAGCTTTGTCTTCCCACATTCCGCGGGCATCCAGTTTTTCGTCCGGTACGTTTGGACAGCTTACCGGATAATCTACATTAAATACATCGTGATGCTTGAACTCGATGTTATCAAAGGAACCGTTTAACGCTGCGGTTACCATCGCACGGGTGTAGGAAAGTTTCATACGTTTTGCACCGGCTGCGGCACTTCCGCCTGCCCATCCTGTATTAACCAGGTAAACCTTTGTGCCGTACTGATCCAGCTTATCTCCAAGCATTTCTGCATATACGGAAGGATCCATCGGCATGAATGGTTCTCCGAATAAAGTGGAGAATGTCGGCTGCGGTTCAGTAACTCCACGCTCTGTTCCTGCCAGCTTGGATGTAAAGCCTGTTACAAAATGATACATTGCAGCATTTTTGTCCAGACGGCTGATTGGAGGAAGAACACCAAATGCGTCGGCTGTCAGGAAGATAACTACCTTCGGAATTCCACCTTCTCCAGGAATCTGTGCGTTGTCAATATAGTTAATCGGATAACCTACACGGGTATTTTCTGTCAGGCTTCCGTCATAGAAATCAAATTCACGGGTTTCCGGGTCCATTACCACGTTCTCAACCAGAGAACCGAAGCGAATTGCATTGTAGATATCCGGTTCATTTTCTGCGGAAAGGTTGATACATTTTGCGTAGCATCCTCCCTCGAAGTTGAAGACACCATCCGGTGACCAGCCATGCTCGTCATCACCGATAAGCTTCCGTGCCGGGTCTGCGGAAAGTGTTGTTTTTCCTGTTCCGGACAGACCGAAGAATACTGCAGTCTCACCGGTTTCCGGGTCCATATTTGCGGAACAGTGCATTGGAAGAACATTTTTCTTTGTCATCACATAGTTCATGGTTGAGAATACGCTCTTCTTAATCTCACCGGCATACTGGGAACCACAGATAATAATCATATGTGCTTCATAATCGATAATGATGGCTGCCTCACTGTGTACCCCGTCTACCTCCGGATCACATTTGAATCCAGGAACACAGAAAATCGTGTAATCCGGTTCACCATACTCTGCAAGTTCTTCCACTGTCGGACGAATCAGAAGCTGATGAATAAAAAGGTTCTGGCTTGCAAGTTCATTTACCACACGGAATTTCTGTGTGTATTTTTTATCTGCTCCCGCAAAACCATCAAAAATGTATACTTCACGACCCTGCATATATGCGGCCATTTTTCCTTTAATAGAATCAAACTGCTCCCGGCTGATTGGACGGTTTACTTTTCCCCATGCAATCTCGTCATGTACACCCTCTGTGTCTACAATAAACTTATCTTCCGGAGAACGTCCGGTGTATTTACCTGTAGTCACTACAAGAGCTCCTGTGTTGCTTAAAGTTCCTTCTCCGCGTCTCAGCGCTTCTTCAGTGAGCTGTGCAGGAGAAAGGTTGCGATATACTGCCTTTGGACCGATAATGCCCAGTTTTTCAATTCCATAAGTTTCCATTTCTATTTACCTCCATTTCTGAAATAACAAGCAGTTCCCAAAAATGATCTGCAATTTTCCTTACCCCTCTTTACAAATTCACTACCAACCCATTTGTTAATTATTACACAATATTCCAATTATGGAAACATATTATCTTGCTAATAAGTCATATTATCTTGCTGTTTTCTTCTCTTTTGTTATTAATTTTGCAGGAATGTCTTTTTTGTCCTTCATTTTAGGGTTCCTGCCATCAGAGCTTCTTTCCTTCTCCGTCTTCTTTCGCTGTCCCTTCACAGCTGCTGCGATAATTTCTCGGTGTCATCCCCGTCTGCTTTTTAAAATGATTGGTAAAATTATTCAGGTCGGAAAATCCCACCTTCTCCGCAATCTCCGTAATGGTCATTTCCGTTTCCGCAAGCAGTGCTTTTGCTTTATCCAGCCGAAGCGTAATCAGATATTTAATCGGGGAACACCCGGTATATTTTTTAAACTCGCGGGAGAGATGATATTTGCTCATGGATGCCTTCTGTGCCAGAACATCCAGGGAAAGGTCTTCGCTTAAATGCCTTTCCATATACTCCCTCAAATAAAGAATCGTTTCCTCTCCCTTTGTGACTTCGTCTTCTTCCCGGTAATACTTTTTCTTTCTTTTTAATAAGCGTAGAACTTCGGGAGCGGCTATGAGAAACCACACACAGAATTTTTCCGGATGCTCCAGCATTTCCTTTTCAAGCTCTGCGAGCTCAAGCCAGCGAAATTCGGCAATTTCATCCGGATGGCACTGGATTTTTCCACCGTAATCTGCCAGAAAAACATGGTCAAGCTCATATTCACAGAGTTCTCCCAACGGCGCATAATAAATAAATGAAAATAATTCTTCCGGATGACAGCTATCCTCAGCAATCCCCAGTTCCTCTTTCATTCTCCTGCTCACCGCTTCCGGAAGCATTTCCCCTTTTCGCGGGTGTGAACAGCAGGCATTTGCCCAGAGACCGGCAGAATGGTATTTCCCTTCTGCCCTCTTCTGAATGAGCATTTTCCCCTCATGTACCACAAATACAGAAAAAGCACGATGCAGTCTTTTTTCCTGATGCGTTTGCAATTTTCCCCCATAACCGGTCTCCTGGTCGTTAAAATCAACCCAGACGAGCATATCTTCCATATCCTGTTAACTCCTGAACTCTATCGTTCTTCGAAAGGAAGAAAATCCGTATGAACTCCCACATATTTGTAAGCAGGACGAATAATCTTGCCGGCGTTAATCAGTTCTTCCAGACGATGTGCGCTCCAGCCCGCCATACGTGCAATGGCAAAAATCGGTGTAAACAGTTCCTGCGGGATATCCAGCATAGTATATACAAATCCACTGTAAAAATCCACGTTGGCACAGACATTTTTAAAGACCCTTCTGTGCTCCGGAACAAGACGGCAGGCAATACGCTCCACTGCCTCATAAAGCGCAAACTCTTCCATGCGTCCCTTCTCTTCTGCCAGCGCTTTGGCAAATCTTTTCAGGATAACCTCTCTCGGGTCAGAAAGGGTGTATACCGCATGACCAATACCGTAAATGAGGCCGCTGCGGTCAAATGCCTTCTTATCCAATATCTTCTGAAGATATGCGGTAATCTCTTCTTCATCCGACCAGTCTTTGATATTGGCCTTGATATCTTCAAACATTTTCTGGGCCTTTAAGTTGGCGCCACCATGTCTCGGTCCCTTTAAGGAACCGATGGATGCTGCCACTGAAGAATATGTATCTGTTCCTGTAGATGTGACAACATGGGTGGTAAATGTGGAGTTGTTACCACCACCGTGCTCTGCATGAAGAATAAGTGCCACGTCCAACACCTTTGCCTCCAGTTCTGTATACTGACGGTCCGGACGAAGCATCAACAGCAGATTTTCCGCCAGGGACAGCCCCTTTTCCGGATTCCTTATGAACAGTGTCTCGTCTTTCCGGAAATGGCGGTAAGAATGATAGGAATAAACCGTAATCAACGGCAGCTTGGCCGTGAGTTCCAGGCACTGACGAAGTACATTGCCCGCGGAAATATCCTCCGGATTCTGGTCATAGGTGTAAAGGGTCAGAATACACCGCTGCATGGCATTCATAATGTTGGCATTGGATGCCTTCATGATGACATCACGGACAAACCGTCCGGAAAGTCCCTGAAGCTCAAATAACACATTAAGAAACATATCCAGTTCATCTTTGTTCGGAAGCTTCCCGAAAATCAGAAGATACAGGGTCTCTTCAAATCCATACTTTCTTCCTTCCAGGCCCTTTACGATATCATAAACATCATATCCCTGATAAAACAGATGTCCCTCGGCAGGAATCTGGCGGCCTTCAATCAGGTTGTAGGCTTTTACATCGGAAACCTCCGTAAGTCCGGTCAGTACACCTTTTCCGGCAGAATCACGCAATCCTCTTTTTACATCGTATTCTACATAAAGATTCGGGTCAATGCGATGATTTTTCATCAATTCTTTCTCTAAAATGTCCACTTCTCTTTTGAGGTCTTCCATCTCCTCAAATGTCATTCTCTCATCTTTCTGCATATGCTGCCTCCTTTTCTTTCAAGCCCCGGTCCGGAACAGTTCCCGTCCGCATTGTTTCGGTTAATACTTCTGAATATAAGAAATGAAACACCTCTTCCGGATAAAAATTCGAAAGCGGTGTTTGCAATCGCATAACAATATTGTTTATTATATTACACGACAATGAATAAAAATGCAATTATATTTGCATAATTTCTTTAAAATTTACCGTTTTTCCGGATTCTGTTAAATTTTTTTGAATTAAAACGTCGAATTAATTTCAACATTTCAGAAGGAGTCCCCCGCTTCAAGCGCGCAAAGCGCTAAGCGGGGGGTAATAAACTAGTTTCAGCAGCGGGTGCCAATCCCCTTCTGAAATGTTGAGCCTCCGGCGGATTGCAGAGATGCGCATTTGAAATTTGTCATGCTAACGCATGACGCGCATCTCGCAGCAAGAACGCTGAGGCGTTCTTGAAAAATCATATTGTGCCGGAGAAAGAAGGGAAAGGAGAAACAATAATGAAAAAAAGAGCATTGATTGCCATGAGCGGCGGTGTGGATTCTTCCGTGGCAGCATATCTGATGAAAGAAGCAGGCTATGACTGCATTGGCGTTACAATGAAGCTTTATGATAATGATGATATCGGTATGGAGAAAGAAAAAAGCTGCTGCAGCC
>JALEIY010000083.1 GCA_022769785.1 Eubacterium sp. | reverse complement strand
AAGGCGAGGGTCGCGGGTTCGAATCCCGTCTCGTGCTTCTTTTTTTGTCTTTGTTTAGTTTTTATAATTCACGGCTATATACATAAGCTCCCGGCCGTCGGATGAATCGAACTGCCGAGAGCTGTTTTTTATCTATAAGCCTACAATTCTTCGGAAAAGTCCCGGCACAATATTATTGTCTCCACACAAAAAAAGAAGACATCCCGCCATCACAGCGAGACATCCTCCTTTTCACTTATTTATTCACAGAACCTGTCTGTTTTAAAGCATTTTAAAATATTTTTCTTCCACATACAAAATGGTGTCTATAAGGTCGTCCACCGTCATATACTGATATCTCTGGAACATAATCTGCCAGTCCATCAGCAGGGAAAGTGTGGTGGCATGACGTTTATCTTCTTTGTCTTCAATCACGTCAAAATCCGGATAACCCACATCTCCGGCGCAGCGGAACCAGTTTACCATGGACGCATAGCCCGGTGCCTCCAGCATAATTTCATCGAAAATGCTGCGGCGAAGTCCGTCCTCACCCTGATATCTCTTTTTCGCATCCTGATTCCAGCACTCGGTGAAAGTACGGAAATAAGTACGGAACAGAGATTTGATTGTGGCAAGAAGATAAGCCTTATACTCTCTTCTGTCCGCTTCCGACGGAAATGGTTTGAAGCAGGCGGCACAGTACTGAGAAATCAGGTTACCTGTCAGGAATCCCAAATCATATCCGAACGGGCCCATGAAGCTGAACTCCATGTCGATGACCTTCATCTGCTCCTCAGACACGAAGATATTGGATGTATGCATATCTGCGTGAATCAGTGCATCCGGATGACTCATATAGCTTCTTCTTAACTTGAAAAGCTCTGTTTTATAACGGCTGTCGCGACTGAACTGAAGGGCAAAATTCTCAAAGGCTTCACCGAGAGATGCATCGATATCAAGACCGAAGATGTCTAAAAACATACCGTCTTCCATGATTCTTCGCATATCTGTATTGTCAAATCTGCTTTGCAGCCTGCGGTATTCTTCCCGCGTCAGGAAATACTCGGATGTATAAAACTCCGTTTTTGCCATACATTCGCCGCATTGTCTTCCGAAATCCGGGAACATAATATTCTTATTGAACTGGAATCTGGCAATCTGGAGATAGGACACATCCTCCATTACGAAAATGTAATTGTCTTCGTCATAAAACTTAAGAAACGGGGTGTACTCCGGAACGATGGAATAACGAATCCGCATGCTGTCATACTCCAGCTTATTGCGTTTGACATCCATCGGCTGCTGTGACATTCTCGCCAGCGGCAGACTCTGCTTTAAGACGAGGGCTTCCTTTGCTGTATGCACACGGAATATGTAATTGACATAGCCGTCCCCATCCTCTTCCTCGGTTCCTTCTCCCACCTGGGAAATCTCTGCCGGAAGAGTATCGTCAAAGTCCTGCATATGCTTTTTCAGATATTCAATGATATTTTCTTTTGAAAGAGTAAGCATAATCCTCTCCTAAATACATATACATACATAAACACCTATTCTCATTATCATTATAAAAGGTTTCCGTAATTTCGAAAAGAGAAATCTTTGTTAAGGAGAGTGATTTATTGGCATAACATAATTTTCCCTTACAAACACTTGATTCAAAAGGAGGAACTTCTATGTTAAATGTATTTATCAGTCTGATTTCCGCTTTTGGCGGAGGTGTTTTCGGGGCTTCCATCGGTGCTCTTCCGGCATTTATTATGACCGGAGTTGTTGCATCCATCGGAGGGCTTTTGTCCTGTGCAGGCATCCCGGGCATCAATGAGCTTCTTGTCAACAATATTGCTTTCGGACCTTTTCTCGGCCCGCATATCTGCTTTGCAGGCGGAGTTGCCGCATCTGCCTATGCGAAGCGAATCGGCAAAACGGATAACGGTGCCGACATTGCCATGGCCTTAAATGGCATTGGCGACAGCAGCGTTCTGGCAGTCGGCGGTCTTTTTGGTGTTGTGGGCTACATAATCGCCTCTCTCGTTTCCGGAATCTTTTCTCTGACCCCGTTTTATACCGATAATCCGGGATGCACCGTTTTTATTTCCGGTGTTATTGTCCGTCTTCTTTTCGGAAGCCGTGGAATGCTCAGCGCTCCTTCCTCCCGGAAACCGCTTAGTAAAGGGGCTGCTCTTTCAAACACGCTCTTTATCGGCTTTGCCTATTCTCTTGTTGTGTCCGGAGTTTATGTTCTTTTAGCCGGTCAGGGATTTGAAAAACAGCTTGGCTCCTATCATATTGTCATTTTCGGTCTCGCCGCTGTGGGCCTTATTTTTGCCGAGTTCGGTCAGGCTTATTTTGGATGGCATCATATCGGAATTATTTCCGCCGAGGCTGTGATGTGCGGCTATGCCTGTGGACTGGGAACCGGCTCTCTTATTCTTGGCGTTTTCTTTGGACTTCTGACAACCGTCATTGGTGATATCGAAGGAAATATGATGAATACGGATGTAGACTCTCACATTGACCCTCCGGCAACAGCAATTTTTATCTGCACGATTTTAATTTCAATTTTATATGTGATTCTGGGATAAAATGTAACTGCAATGCCCCCTGGTTGTGGCAAAGCAAAAAAGCATGTTAGTGCAAAATTTTAATTGGCAAAAATAATGGTTCCGTCGGCAGTTACGGTCTAATGGTCGTAACTGCCGACGGAACCTTCTCCGACGAGATAAAAAAAACCGATAAACCCCGCTTATACAGAATCTATCGGTTATTAGTGCCCAGAACCGGAATCGAACCAGTGACACGAGGATTTTCAGTCCTCTGCTCTACCAACTGAGCTATCTGGGCATCTGCAACGGTGATATTTTACTATAATATCACCGTTTTTGTCAAGCATTATTCTTCCGGAGAAGTAAGATAATGCTCCATCCATTCAATCATCTGCTCATAGGCCTTGCGGTTCAGGGAATAATATATCCATTTGCCGTTTTTTCTGGATTGAACGACTCCCGCATTCTGCAGGATTCCCATATGATGGGACAGTGTGGACTGACCAAAGTCCATCTGCTCCAGAAGCTCACTGGCGTTATAATCCCGCTTCCGCAGAAGCTCCAGTATTTTTAAACGGTTTTCATCAGACATGGCCTTAAACATTCTGGCCTGAACGATAAACTTTTTGTTCATAATCTTTTACACCCCTTTGATTCCATCCTCCGGTATTCAGAAGCATTAATCCGGGTGAACCTTTAAATTTCCCAGAGACCCTCTTTGTTTTCCGTGCTCTGCAGCTCAACCTTCACATTGGAGTCTTTAATCTGCAGTTCAGGATTCTTAACAATCACTTTCGTGTACGGCGGAACAGACTGCGTCACAAAAGCACCACCGGCTACGATAACGCCCTCGCCGATATTGGTTTCTCCACCAAGAATCGTCGCTCCGGAATATACCGTAACATGATCCCCGATGGTCGGATGTCTTTTCTTGCCTGCCAGCTTCTGTCCGCTTCGAGTGGACAAAGCTCCAAGGGTTACTCCCTGATACAACTTGACATAATCACCGATTACCGTTGTCTCACCGATAACGACGCCGGTTCCATGGTCAATAAAGAAGTATTCTCCAATCTCTGCCCCGGAGTTGATATCAATTCCGGTCCGGCTATGAGCATACTCTGTCATGATACGCGGCAAAAACGGCACATCCTGTAAATAAAACTCATGAGCAATCCGGTAAACAAAGATTGCAAAAAGTCCCGGATAGGAAAATACCACATCTTCTCTGCTTTTGGCTGCCGGGTCCCCGTCAAAGCCTGCCTGGACATCCTTCATCAGCTTCTTCTGAATGTCCGGAAGGTGTTCAAAAAAGACTGCACAGATTGCCTCTGCTTCCTTTTCTGTCTCCTCCCTTGTCTTATCCGCATAGTCCCTGTAATATAAAGCGGCAAATACCTGCTTCTTCAGTTCATCATAAATATGTGTCAGACAATCCCCGATAAAATAATCCGGGGAAATTAAAGTAATATTTTCATCTCCGAAAAATCCCGGAAACATGGTTCTTCTTAAATCCTTCAGAATCTTTATGACACTGCCTCTGTCTGGCAGATGACGCTCTCCCTTCGAAACGATAAAATCCATCGAATGACAGCTCTCAGTCATGGCAGAGGCGGCCTCAAGTATAAGTTCTCTCATTGACTTTTCCATTTCTCTTCTCCTTATTCCCTGCATTATGGTAGATTATAACAAATGCGGGATATAAAAACAATTCCGTGATGAAAAAAAGTGGAAATCTTCTAAAATCCGCCGCCGGATACATCTAATTTATCGTCGTTTGTGGCTGTACCCCCGGCACCGCACCAGCTGCAGACTACCTTATCTGAACCGTCATAACAGCTTACCTTGCCGCAGCTTCCGCAGACGAAGCATTTTTTTGTTCCGCAATACGGACATCCCGGATATTCCTCATCGGTACAGAAGCTTCCGGTAAAATTCGTCTTGTCAAAGCCTTCTTTTTCGGCCATTTCCTCTTTCAGTTTAAATGCCCAGGTACGCACCCAGTCATTATCCCTTTTTTCAATCCGCATTCCGTATATTTTCTGATGCTCCCCGCATTTTGCCAGGATTACGCTTGCTTCTTTCTTCATGATAATCCCCCTCTCGTTACCGGTTCGGTTTCATAGACCATAGCAATGGAAATGTCGTCTCCGCTGCCTTCTCTGGTCCGCTTTTCAAAATTTTTCTCAAGACTTTTTTTCGCCTTTTCAGGATCTGTCAGCATATGGGCAATCAGCCCGTGATATTTCAGAAAATCCTCTTCGCTGGCAAAGGATTTAAAGAGTCCGTCCGTGGATACGAAAAGTGCTGCCGGGTCCTCCTCCGTATACCAGTGCTCAAAAAAATGAATCGCATCCGTATTACACAGAGAAGAAGTATAGTTGGCGTGAGAATTTTTATCTTCAATAGGAACCGACAGCCTGCCGTCTCCGTTTAAGACAACAAATCCGCCGTCTCCAAGAACCATACCATAGGAAAATCCACGGGCAATCACCGCTGCCAGCACTGTACTTCCGTAAATGACCGAAGTTCTTATTTTCCGGTTGAGGCCTTTCATTTTCTCCTCTTCTTCCGGAGAAAGCGGGTTTTCTTCGTGATAAACCTCCACGGCTTCTCTCCATTTCATCAGAATCTGTTTTTCCATCTGCTGAAGGATAAAATCCGGATGTCTTAAAAACTGCTCTTTAAACTCCGGACGGTTCATATAGTTTTTCAGCAGC
Organism: Eubacterium sp.; assembly: GCA_022769785.1. Lineage (GTDB taxonomy): Bacteria > Bacillota > Clostridia > Lachnospirales > Lachnospiraceae > Anaerobutyricum. Next base: position 17,898 of record JALEIY010000083.1, on the reverse strand, counting down.
TCTGTTGTAATTTTCACCGCCATCTTTGAGCCGACATCACTCCGGAAATGTTTTGCACTTCCATGCCCATCAGCCACCACTGCGATACCATAAGTATCCGTGACAAAGATACCGGAGCTGTCCTGACAGACGATACCTTTTTTGATATGACTGTCACCAATTATTGTAGAATGAATACCCTGAAACATCCTACCATCCCTCATCAAACTCAATGTCCAAATCGGAAAGATCCGAAAGGTCATCGACACCTAAAATGTCCTGCTTCATTTCCTGAACTGCTTCTATCATCTGCTCTTTTTTGGCTCCAGCCACATCCTCCAGAGAACGTTCTCCCCGGGCATCCGTCAGAGTCATACTGGTGCTGCCGATTTTTGAAGAGGTCACAGCGATTTCTCTTACCAGTTTTTTGAGCATTTCCGCGCCGCAGGCCTGAAGCACCAGCTCTTCGTCATCGGTAAATTCCCGGAGCACATCCATATCCACATTGGAGCCGATGGCAAGGGCAATTTTCAGCCCATACTGAAACCAGCGGTTTCTTTTGAGCATTTCAAAGCCTTTTTTGTAATTATCCGTCGGATAACCGTCCGTAATCAGGAAAATAACCGGTGCGTAGGACAGGGACGGAGAACGTAAGAAGGCATTTCTTGACAGCTTAGCCGCCAGCTCCTCACAGGCTTCTCCCAAATCAGTTACTCCATCTGCCGTGAGATTCTCCCAGCGCTGAAATTCCTCAATCAGTACCGGCTCCGGTGTAATCCATTCACAGCCGGAAGAAAAGGACATGACTGCCGCTTTTACATCTGTTCCGGCCTCTCCCACACCGATAAGCTCCGGCAAAATGTCTCCCATAACTTTATTGAGAGATTCCAGCTTGCTTCCTTCCATACTTTTTGAGGTGTCCACCAGAAAGAAAATCACCATACTTTTTTTCGCAGGAGGCATTGTCTCCAGCGGGTCAACGGCTTCCATACTCTGTGCACTGTATCTGCTATTGCTCATTCTCATCTACCTCACTCTCATCTATGGGATGAACCAGCCGAAGATTCCATTCTTCGCCGGCTTCAAACCGTATCATCATGCCATTCCAAATCGGGATTCCCTGCCCCGGAGGAATCTCCCTCACGGTTTTATCCGGATAAAGTCCCTTCCAGGTACCCCGACTAATATTTTTTATGCCGTAAAGACCTTTTCTCTGCCGGTTTTCCACCACCAGTCCGGTCACATCATCCTTATTAAAAGGGTCTCTGCCAGTCTGGCACTCATAAAGCTTTTCCCCGTCAGCCAGCAGAATGCGGTCCATGGTGTTGGTCAGCGCATAATAAATCTTTCCGCATTTCGGGCAGGCCAGCGTTCCGTTTTCCTGCGGTACAAGCCGATAGGAAAATCCACGGAATCCACAGCCACAGGTTTTATAATCCATAGTCATCCGAACCAGAAGCTGCTTCCAGTCCACTTCTGTCGGGCGAAGCTCACAGAGACTTCCCCGGTCAAGAAATGCCCTTTGAAACATTTTCTTAAGTATCTGCGGATACTCTGACCAGTACCGAATCAGCTTATCCTGTATCCCTTTTACCGGTGTATTCTCATTTTCTCCGATGTCCATGCAGAACTGACCCTGTTCCACCCGGAACATTTCCTTTTCCAGAGGAGACAAAAAGCATCGATTGACCATCTTTTTCCCCTCAAAAGGGGAACCGGTATGAAAGAAATACTCAAAGAGAAAGACCGCCATAAAGTACCAGTCTGTCTCTATGGTAAACGAAACCTCCGCAGATTCCGGATGGGCTGCCAGTTCCTCAACCAGCTCCGGTGCCAGAAATTCCGTAATACCGTCATCCGTTACTTCAGCCACACTATCCGTTTCCTCTTTTACGAAGATATCCGAGCTGACGCTCATATGTCCCGAAGCCAGAGAAAAACGAAACGGCTCCGGCGAACTGCCACAATATACTTTTCCATCCTTATGCAGCCGTTCAAAAAATTCTACAAACTCAAACGCTCCGTGAATCAGCGCCCGCATGGAGGAAAAATATACGGCTCCCGTCACTTTTTTCCCAAGAGAGGGATCCATCCTCACCCTTTTTTCGTCGCAGATTTCCGCCAGGGAAACCTGTGCGCTTTCTTTTAACTTATTCATAGAGCACCGCCTTATTTATAACAGTATCTTTGCTTTCACATTGTCTCCGAAATCAATCTCAAGGTCTTTCCAAATCGGGACACCCTTTCCCGGGGCCACTTCACGGACGGAAGAGTCCGGAAACAGTGCCTTCCATGTTTTATCGGAAAGATTCTTGATGCCGAACAGGCCTTTTTTCAGCCGGTTCTCAATCACAGTTCCGGTGACAGTCTCAAAGTCATCGCTGTTTTTTTCCGTCAGACAGCGGTAAAGCTTTGAGCCGAGGTTCAGATGCACCTCATAATCCTTCACACCCATGGTATAAATCGTGCTTCCGCAGGTGGTACACTGCAATGTATGCTCTCCCTGAACTTCAAAGGAAGAAGAAAATGCGGTTTTTCCGCAGCTGCAGTGCACAATATCCAGCTTAAGCTGAATCAGCATCTGAATCCAGTTTTTCTCAATGATACGGGCATTTGGCTCCCGGATTCCGTAAGTAAAAGACAGGGTAAAAGCCTTTCGAATAAAATCCGGATAAATCTTCCAGAGGCGAATCACGTTATCATGAACTCCATTTACCGGCCGATTGGAGGCATTGTCCGGGTCATAAATAAATACCGGGTCTTTGCCGTAATGAATCAGGTCATTTTCTTCTGTCATCACAACGCACTGCAGTACCTTACTGCCCTCGAGCGGGTCTCCCCGGAAAAACAGCTTGAAAAGTACCACAGCAAGAGAATAACGGTCTGTCAGCACGCCCGGCTTTGCCACGCCCCGGACAACCTCCGGTGCCATGAAGCCCGGCATACCTCCGATACCGAAGTTATCTCCGTCAGCAGCAACGTTATCACAGTCACATACTAAAACATCGCCGGTTTTTGTGTCGATAAAAAATCCGCCGTCATTCAGGTCCTGATAACTTTTTCCGGACAGGTGCAGTGCCCGGAACGCCTTTACGATATTAATGGCTGCCGTCAGCATCACATCCAGAGAAGCAAACTTCACTTTTCTTTTTCTTGCCGGCTGACCTTTTACCATCGGCTTTTCCCAGCGGTATCCATTATAAATATCTGTAAAAGAATCATAGCCCGCCGGAGCAAGCTGCATCAGATAACCGAAGGCTCCGTTTTTCTTCTGCTTTGTCAGATACAGCGGCCAGATGAACTGTTTTCCTCCTTCCGGCGCCCCATCCTCTATGTTTTTTCTTAAATTGTTGCGAAAGGCCTCTGGATTTTTAATGCGACTGATAAAATACCATTTTAATGCATAATCTCTGCCCCGGTACCGCACCAGATAGACAATACCCTGACCGCCCCGGCCCAGTTCTCTGGAAACCACCGCTTCGCCGCCGGCCTCTATCTCAATGCGTTCACCTATTTTTAATTCTCTCATGAAAACTACCTACCATCCTTCATCATAATTGACTGCGTCAAGGTCTACCGCTTCGCCCAGAATATCTCTGGTTCCCATGCGAATCTCCTCTACCAGGACCTGCTGCTTTGCTTTTGCTACCAGTTCCTCTCCCGGCTGATTTCCGGAGGAATCCACCAGGGCCAGGCTCCGGCTGCCAATCTGAGAAGAGGTCACCGCCAAAAGCTTGATAAGCTCCCGAAGCTGATCGGCATTTTTTGCACGCACTGCCAGCTCATCATTGCCGGTAAATGCTCTTAACACATCCATATTCACCTCGGAACCGATACCCAGCGCAATCTTTAATCCGTGCTGGAACCATTTGTTCTGCTTTAAGGTATCCAGTCCTTTTTTCCAGTCATCATTTGGCGAACCATCTGATAAAAGGAAAATAACCGGTGCAAAGGAAAGGGACGGAGAGCTTAAAAACGAGCTTCTGGAAAGCTTGCGGGAAAGCTCTAAAAACGCATCCCCCATAAAAGTCAGCCCTTCTGCCTCCAGTCGGTTCCAATATTGATATTCCTCGATGCGAACCGGTTCCGGTGTCACCCACTCCACATCTGTGGAAAACTTCATAATTGCAATCTTAACGTCTGTGGACGCCTCGCCCACCCCGATTAAAGAAGGAAGGAGCTCCTCCATCGTTCCATTCAGGGAGCCGATTTTTGTTCCCTTCATACTTCCGGAAACGTCTATCAGGAAAAAGATTGTCATACTTTTTTTGGCTGGCTCCATGGTATCGAGAAAATCCTGTTCTCCCGCCTCAACAGCACCTGTCACTTCATCAAGCACGAGACTTTTACTCATGCGATTCCTTTTTAAAAGGAGTTCATCATCATCTACCTGATTCAGGTCTACCCACTTTGGCATTTTAATTCCTCCCTCTTTTTTTGTTTTTTTCAAAATTGCCCTGATTATCATTATACAATAAAACTTCAGATTTACCAAACCTTTTTATGCATTGTTACCGATACATTTCCAACAGAAGCTCCGATTCCGGCTGTAAAAAATAAAAAATCACCTGTAATATTTTGTGATGAATTTCAAATACTATTGCTGAGAACGAACAGAATCAAGGAGGTTTTATTATGCGCCAGCAGGATACCAATCAATTGCTCAGAGAATGTAATGCCGGAATTAAGATGGCCATTGATACCATAAAAGAAGTTCTTCCCAATGTGAAAAGTCAGACATTAAAAGAAAAACTGGAGAAATGCGAAAAGGAGCATGAACGGCTGGGTGACGAAACCCACTCTCTTTTATGTCAGAACAGGCAGTCCGATGAGGAACCGGGTATGATGGCCAAAGGAATGTCCTGGATGAAAACTAACATGAAAATGTCTTTAAATCCGGGAGACGACACCATTGCCGACCTGATTTCCACCGGCTGTGACATGGGCGTCCGCACCCTTTGCCGATATTTAAACCGCTGCAAAGATGCCAGCGAGCAGGCCCGTTCTCTGGTAAAACGTGTTATTAAAGTGGAAGAAGAGCTGTCCGTAGAGCTTCGGACTTTTCTCTGATTTTCCGGACCGGGAAAAAACAAACTCGTGGGATTCCATGCTCTTTGACATATGGCTCCCCACGAGTTTTTCATTTTTTTATTCCGTTTATTACCCACCGCTTAGCGTTCTGCGCGCCTGAAGCGGGGGACTCCTTCTGAAATGTTTAAGCCTCCAGTCCGGAAAGCTGTGCCATCTTTTTCTTGCAAAAATGATTAAACACTGCAATTACTCTTCCCACTCCCAGCATCGTAATTACCGTTCCGATGCCGATTCCAAGAAAATATCGTCCAAAAACAAAACCGAGAATCAAAGAAAAACAAACATTGGATATATCAAAAACATTTTTCATAAATCCCATGTCTTTGTGGAAGAAGTCTGCCAGCGCAGCCACGATACCATCGCCCGGATTAGGGACAAGTTCCATATTAACGGAGAGCGCCGCTCCAATTCCGGTCAGAACCACCGCCAGAATAAGCAGCAACACATTCTGCCACAGCTTTTCAAAATGAATTGGCAGATAATCATTATACAGATTTAAAAATCTGGTAAATACCATGCTGACCACAATCTGCAAAAGGTCATGCCATCTCCGGTTCTTTCCCCGGATAATAAGCTGTGCAAAAACAAATAAAACATAATAAACAAATGTGACATTTCCGAAGTTCAGTTGAAAAAGCTCCGAAATATTATAAGACACCGATATAATTGGGGACACTCCCAGTCCCGTTTTTGTATTTAACGTAATACCCAATGCCAGAATCAGCAAAGACATCACGTAAAAAAACAGGCGAAAAAACCAGTTTTTTGCTGTCATCTTCAAAGTCTCCTTTTCTAGTCATCCTCTTTTGTCTTATTTCACCTGGTAAATATTGCAGGACTGGTCTGTCAACAGATTGGATACATACATGATAATCACTTTCCTTCCGGAAATTACCTTGATACCCTCCGGCTCCCGGAAAGACAGGGCTTTCGCACCGTGAATTACCTGTTTTGTTTTCTGTCCTGTTTTGTAATCCGCCGTCCGTATGACCGTTGGCTGATATACCCGGCTCGCATCATACCCTCTTAAAAAAGCTGCTCTCGGACTGCCTTCAATCGTATAAATCGTAGTTCCGTACAAATCAAAGCCCTGGAAATCTCCTTTTGTCGCAGACAAAATCACCTGTTTAATCGGACGATGTACATTAATTTTAGTTCCCTGATTCAGAGCATATATCTGATAGTACTGCTTCTTATTATAAGTAAAGCGCACAGCCAGGCGAGTGCCGCCTTTGTTCACTGCCGGATAAACGTTGGTGACATATTTCCCCCAGGCTCCCTTTGGAATCCGGTAATAAATCGGCGCATGATGATACAAAACGCCGTTCTTTTTATATTTAAAACAGGAAATCGCCCTGGAAACATCCGAGCCGCTTCTGGCATTGCTGCCGGTCCACAGATAAGTGACCCCATTATACACAGAACAATCGAGATTGGTTGCATGCCCGAAATACTTTAAATCCATATGGTCTTTTGTATATTTTCCAAAGCCTTTGTATTTGACTCTTGTGATTCGCAAATGTCCGTCCTTTGGCCGGGTCATCTGAATAAAATAATAATATTTACTATCCATGGTAAAGGACTGAATCCATCTCGGAGATGCAAGCTTGGTCACTTCATGGACAATCTTAAGGTCGCTTCCCACCGGTTCCGGCGGTGTAATATCTTCGGTAACAATCGCCGCACGGGCTTGTATGCTTCCTGCCGACCAAAGAAATAGCAGCAGAAGCACCAGCACAAGTATCATCCTACCCGGTCTCCATATTCTTCTGTCCACTTTTTTTGTCTTTTCTCTCATAGATATTTCGACCCCCCCTTAAACTATTTGGTCGGTCTGGATATTTCTGTAACTCTGCTCTGTCTTGACGCATAGTCTCTCTTTAAAATTGAAGGGTAGTGTCCGGTGATGGAGGACATGGTATAGCCAACCAGCCGGTCTCCTTTCCATCCGTATCCGACAAATATTTCAACATGATAAATATTTTTATAACGCCCGTTATAACCTCTCCGATAAAAAATCAGGTCGCCCGGCTGAATCTTTAACGAAGAAATCTTAAGAGAATGATTTGCCACCACTTTATGCTTTTCGGTAGCCCATTTCGCCATACCTGCTGCCGTATTACACCAGGATTTGCTGCCGCCCATGGTCAGCCCCTGCGGCAGGTAACATCTTCCGCAAAAAGAACTGCAGTCAGCAGCCCGGCTTGACATCCGACTGCCCTGGCTGTATCTCATGTTTCTGGCATTATAAAATTTATAGGCTTTTTTGACTGCCTGATAGGCTCCTTTACTGCATACGGAAACCACACACCGAAATGTCTTCTTCCCCACTCTGGCTTTGATAATTGTATTTCCCTGCTTTCCAAAGGTTACAATTCCATTTTCATCCACATCGGCAATCTTTGGATTCTCCGATACCCAGCGAACCTTCTGTCCCTCTTTTAAATGATTCACCTTTAAACGGGTAGGCTTATGTCCTTTATATGTCGTAATTCTCGTTCGGCTTAAAGCCAATTTTTTAGTGGAAGTTTTTGCCTGCACATGAGCAGTTCCGGCACACACAAGCAGACACATCACGACCATAGCCAGCAAAAATCTCCATTTTCTGTATTCTGTTCTTCTCTTCATTTCTTCTCTCTCCTCATACGAAAATAAGTTCTCTGGAAATATATTAACACATCCAGGAAAAAAATGCATACAAATTTAATAATTTTGTAATATTTTTTTGCCTTGTTCGCTTCTGGTTTCCATTATATAATCAGGTAAGGATTCTATCCGCAGATTACATTTTATGAGGGAGATTATTGATGAAATTTCACAGAGTATTACTGTTTACGACAATTCAGATGGATATCACACCGGTAGGCGAAGACCTTCATGTTCTTCTCACCTGCGATAATATGCCGCGAATCGGCTGCACCGCTTTTGCAAGGATTGAAAAAGATGCGGACACTCCGCAATGCGAAATGTCAATTATCAGCAATGATTCCGACCCTGACCGGCTGTTTTGCGAATATGTTGCCGGTAACCTGGCCATAAAAACAGGGCAGAACGTCTTATGTACCGGTGGAATTTTTGTGGATGAGCCTGACGAGCATATGATTGCCAAGCTCTACGAGAATGTCGATGAGATGATAAAAGACTGGACTGACTTCCTCAGTGATTAGTTTTTTACAAAAACCATGTCAGACCGAAAAAAGCTGTCGAAAGGTTTACCCCTTTCGACAGCTTTTTATTCATTCTCCAGAAAATCAACATATCTGCTTTTTGTTTCCATATATTTGGACTGGCTAATCGGCAGCCTTGTCCCGTTTTTAAGGATAATCTCATATTTCTCCAACTGAGAAATATGCATTAAATTCACTGCATAGCTTTTGTGACATTGAATAAAATAAATCCCATGTTCATAATTCAGAAAATCCGATATTTTCAGGTTAATCGACTTCACAAGGCCCTGTTCGCCATAGATATTCAGCTTCCTTTTGTCACTTTCCACATAAAATATCTTGGTATACGGCATTGTGAAAATACCCTGTTTGTTGATAATCGTAAAATTCTTTTCCTTCGATACGTTCAGTTCATGAAGAGCTTTCTTGACTGCCTTCTTCACATGTTCTTTATTCAGAGGTTTCGAAAGCACATAGGTCGGTGTGGAATAAAACACTTCAAAAATGGAATCATTTAATTCTGTCAGATAGATTATCTTCATATCAGTATACAGCTCCTGCAGCCTCCTGGAATATTCAATAATATCCATGGGACTTTTTTCAAGAGATAAAAATAATATCTTGTACAACCCGCCCTTACCGATATCCTCTTTCAGGTCACTGTGCTGATTCCAAATTCTGACCTGGGTATGAGGGGAGTTTTCCACGATAACCTCTTTCAGCTGATACGCTATGTCTTCGTCATATTCTAAGATACCAATATTAATAACGCATCCCTCCCTGTACTGACCTCCATTTCGTTATTTTTTCTCTGTCAAACAATTTTATCTTAATAAATTATAACATAGCAGAATTTTTTTTCCGTTTTATTTATTGCAATTAGAACTTTAATTTTGACATGATATTACACATTTTTCGCCTGTATAATTTTGTCATATTCCTTTTTTTATTATAAAATTCCACTTGTATAGTAGATTTCTTTTTTTACCTTTATTTATACATTTTTTCTGCCCGAAGAAAAACAATTTTTCTTATTAATTTATTCATAAAAAAACTCATCAAATCTATTTTAATCAATATATAAAATATTATTCAAAAACATAAAAAAGCAGCGCAGGTTATCTCTCCTGCACTGCTTTTTCTTTTTCTGTATGATATGCAATCCACTCGTCCAGTGACAACGGCATATAATCGGAATACATACAAAAGCAGTTTATCATATTACATGGAATCGGCACCGGCTCCGTATCGTATTTACTCTGGCGAAATGTCTGTCTTGTTATCTCCACAAATCTTCGCACAAGCTGTTCATCCATCGTGTCATGCACATGCCCGTAAAGCATATAGGTCAGTGGCTCTCCTTTATGATTCTTCCGGTACTGACCGTTATAACAAAACACCGGATAGTGGGAGAGCACTACTTTCCTCCTGTTATCATGCATCTCTGCATAAGGCTTAATCCACACAAATCTTTCTTTCTGAAAATCCGCTGATTTCAGATAACGGTCATGATTACCGACAATAAGATACAGACGACCATTGAGCCTCTTTAAAATCCCATTGGTCTGTTCCGGCGTTCCGAGGGATAAATCCCCCAGAATCACAACCTCGTCTTTTGGCTTTACTTTTTGATTCCACTGACGAATCATATATTCATTCATTGCCTCTGCAGATTCAAATCCCCGGCAGTCCATCCGGACATTGAGCTGCTCATGGAAAAAATGCAAATCTGAAATATAATATCTCATCTAAATCTCCACCGTCAGATTCTCACCGACAAGACCAGTGTATGCGCCATCCTGTCCTCCATCCGGATGTGCAATCAACCATTTATTTTTTGCAAAATAAAGCTGCTCCTCTTTATTTATCGGCTCATGTCCCGCTCTTTTTGCAAAGTTTGTGCCATAAGGCAATACGACCGCAGTCTTAAAAGCATAATCATTTTCTTTCAGACCGCATGGCGCAAAATGAAGAGTTGTCGCATACAGCTCCACAGCCGTTCCTGCCGGGACAAAAAATGCTTCCACATTGGCGGTATCATACTGATAATTCTCATCAATATCCCCCTGGCTTCCCAGCAGCAGAATAATATCCATGGCAGCTACATTGATTTCCGATGTCCGATGATATTCCAACGCATTCAGCTTGTTATTATGTCCGATGCAGTATCCAATCTCAATCCCCATCTCTCCAAAACAGTGGTCCCGGATTCTGTCCCGGATTGCCGGGTCCTCCATCGGATGATAAGATGCCACATATTCCACTTCCTCTGGGCAGGTCAATGCATCTAACATCTTCAATATAGGATTAAAATCAATTCCCTCCACGATTTTTCCATATTTTCGAAAATCTTTCTCTGTTACTTTTTTAATCTCCATTCTTATCCCCTTCCCATCTCTGTCTGACTTTTTCTATATTTCATTTTGAACAACAGTTATTTAATTCAGGCCCCGTCGGTTGGAACGCCGCCATATTTTTCTTTTTTCCGCTTCTTTTATCAGTTCCTCCCGAAAATCCGGATGTGCAATGGAAATCAGTCCTTCCGCTCTCTCCCAGGTGGAAAGGCCCTCCATATTAATCACACCGTATTCCGTTGCCAGAAAATACACCTGGCTTCGCGGCGAAGTAATAATATCTCCGTTAAACTGCGGCAGCACCCTCGAATATCGGATTCCTTTCTTATCTGTATAGGTGGAACTCATACAGATAAATGCCTTTCCTCCTTTTGCAGAGGATGCACCAATCAGAAAATCAAGCTGTCCTCCGGTTCCGCTTATCTGCCGCCCTCCAAAACTTTCTGAGGATACCTGCCCATAAATGTCAACGGAAACACAGCTGTTAATAGAAACCATATTGTCAATCTGCGCAATGACATCCGGACGGTTCACATACTCCAGCGGATAGGCAGCCACCCCATGGTTATCATCCAGCCATTCATACAGTTCTTCACTTCCGATTGCCACCCCGAAAACCCCTTTTCCTTTATCAATGGTTTTTCGTTTATTGGTCAGTTTTCCGGAACGATATAATTGTAAAAATGCATCCGTGCAAAGCTCTGTATGCATCCCCAAATCCTTAAGGTCCGATTCTGCAATGATTTCTCCTACCGCATTTGGCATACTTCCCACACCAAGCTGCAGCGTTGCCCCATCACAGATATATGGTATCAGATTCGCCGCTATTTTTCTGTCAATCTCTGTCGGCTCATAACGCGGACTCACCGGAAACGGGTCGTGTTTTCCTTCCACAATATAATCGACTTCCGACACATGAATGCACTCGTCATATCCGCCATGGATTTTCGGCATATGCTCGTTCACTTCCACGATGACAATATCCGCATTCTGTACAATCGGCGCTGCAACTCCTGTGTTTACAGAATAATTAAAGTACCCGTGTTTATCCATCGGGGAAACGCTTACCATTACCACATTCACATTCAGAAAATATTTGTAATAGGCCGCATTGTTATGAAATACCATAGGAATGAAATAGCATAGTCCCCGGTCACAGAGCTTTCTCTCATAAGCTGAGCAGTGCCAGGTATGATAAATAAAGTGTTCCTGACTTTCATCACACTCTGCCACTTCAATCGGTCCGGAAATCAGATTTCCCCGAATCTTTACATCAAAAAGCTCATCCCTTCGTTTTGCCAACGCCCTATCAAGCAGCACCGGCTTTCCCAGAGAACTGGTATAATCAATCCAGTCACCGCTTTTTACCACCTGTACCGCTTCTTCCGGAGTCCGAAGCTTTTTTCTGTACTCCTCCTTAAAATCTCTCATAGGCAACCTCCCGAAGCATTCTGCTTCCAGCAGATATTACATTTTTTCAAAAATAGTATATCATTTTTTATGCATAATTACTATGGTTTTTCCGGCAAGTTGCTATTTCTGGCAAAAAAAACACCACCTCCATCAGCCTCATTAAACTCATCTGATAAAGGTGGTGTCAATTACTTCTTAGAATATCCCGCAAATACGGATATCTCTCAGAATTTCCTTTTTTTGATTATTTTGATAATTTCTTTGCAGCCAGATATGTTGCCACAACGGTGCGAACTACTGCTTCCAGCTCGTCCATATCAACTTCTTCTTCCTGAGGAACACTCAATGCTGCAGTTACGATAGACATACTGTAAACTTCTTCTGCAGTACAGCCACGGCTTAAGTCGTTGATTGGAGCGTTAAGTCCCTGGAGAACAGGACCAACTGCAGTATATCCGCCGAGACGGGCAGCAATCTTATATCCGATGTTACCAGCGTTGATATCAGGGAAGATGAAGGTGTTGGCCTGACCTGCTACCGGTGAACCGGAACATTTGATGCTTGCAACTTCCGGAGAAACGGAAGCGTCAAACTGAATCTCTCCTTCTACAGCCAGATCCGGTGCAGCTTCTTTAATCTTCTTTGTCGCATTGGCAACCTTTGTAACGGAAGGTCCTTTACCGGAGCCTAATGTGGAATAAGACAGCATAGCAACCTTCGGATCAATTCCGAATACTCTTGCTGTATTGGCAGATTCGATGGCGATTTCAACCAGGTCATCTTCGGAAGGATCAATATTAATCGCACAGTCACCCATAGCCAGCTTTTCATCACCCTTCACCATGATGAAGCAGGAGCTTACGATGTTATTACCTGGTTTTGTCTTAATGAGCTGCAGTGCCGGACGAACCGTATCTGCAGTGGAATAGGTTGCTCCGCCAAGCAGGCAGTCTGCCTTGCCCATCTTCACGAGCATTGTTCCAAAGTAGTTGCTCTGAGCTAATGCGGCACGAACCTTTTCTTCTGTCATCTTGCCTTTACGAAGCTCTAACATCTCTGCTACCATGGCATCAATCTCCGGATAGGTAAGCGGATCAATGATGGTACATCCATCGATGTTATAATTGCCGGCTTTTGCGGCTTCCTTTACTTCGTCAGGATTTCCCAAAAGGAGAACACCTAAAATTCCGTCCGCTGTCAGTCTGGAAGCAGCCTCAAGGATTCTGCTGTCCGTTCCTTCTGTAAAGACAATCGTCCGCGGATTCTTTTTCAGTGTCTCGATCATTTTCGTTAACATATCTGAACCTCCCCATTTATATTTCTACGTCTGTATAAAAACAGAATCTACTACTACATACTACTATAATTGTAACCTCTCATTTTTATTTTTTCAATAAGCGTTTGCGATAAATTTTTGACTTCATCACAAAATAATACGGTTTGCTTTACAGACCCTGCAAAAAATGTATCCGACCAGGATTTATTTTTTTATTTTTTGGATTATTTTTTCCAAGTCTTTTGCAGGAATGCTTTTGATACCGGCAGTTGCTCCCACAGCTTGTACACTGATAGCGGCACAGGCAGTTCCCTTCTCACAGCATTCCCGAAGTGAGTCCCCCTGAAGCAGCCCGGAAAGAAAGCCTGCCACAAAGTTATCACCTGCTCCCGTAGAATCTACCGCAGGAACCGTATATGCCGGCATGGAAAAGTGCTCTTTTTGTCCGTATACCAGACAGCCTTTTTCTCCCATTTTTATTATGACATTTCGGACACCGGCATCACGGAAATATTTCGCCATTTCGCTTTCTTCTTTCTGACCTGTATACCAGGCCGCCTCAATTTCATTAGGGAAAATGTAATCGATATAGGGCAGTATTTCCCGGATGTCCGAAAGTGCAATCGGACGAAAGCTTGGCATTTTGGTATCGGCGCAGACAATCGCCCCTTCCTCCTTCGCTGCTTTCACCAGAGAAATCACGGTCTCTTTCCGGTCTAACGGAGCACGAAACAGGCTGGCAAGGGATACAATTTTCGCGCCTTTTACCACTTCCGGTTCCGGAAGGTAATTTCCAAGCATGGTTGCTTCACTGTTTACAGAACTTCTCGTACCGCTCTCTTTTACCATCAGAGCCGCAACCGGCGTAACAATTTCACTGCTCTTTGTGACATACTGAATATCCACCTTTTCCCGGTTCATCTCATCCAATATCAGATTTCCCGCCATATCTTCACCGACTCCGCACACGAGTCTTACCTTATGTCCCATGTGAGTAAGAAGCACTGCTTCATTTAAGGCATCTCCTCCGGTGCTAAGCCCGATACTTTTGGCCCGGTATACATTCTTTTTATAAGGACGCTCCTCCTGTCCTCTGATGATACAGTCGAGGACCGCCTGCCCGATACATACTACATCTGCGTTCATTTTTTTCTCCATTTCTTTCGTACACTTTTTCTAATTGTACTCAATACCGGGAAAATATTCAAGAATCAGAAATTTCTTATGAGATAAAAGAGAAACCCGTTGTATTTACACTCTTGTGAAAATACAACGGGATAACATCTGATAACATATTTTATTCTTCTGTGGCTCCACTTTCTTCGGTTTCCGGTTCGCTGACCGGCTCCGGTTCTTTTGTTCCGACACGAATCACCCTGTCCTGTGTCCGATAAACACAGTAGGCTTCCTTATTCGAGGAAATCAGTTTGCCATTTTTGTCATAAACCTTCCGGTAGGTCTGCACCACATATCCGTCATGTCCGGAAGAAACCACCTCTGTTTTTCCTTTTTCCAGCTCGGAATCTTCCTGATATACCGTATTACAGCCCTTTACCTGCAATGTTTCCGCTGTCATCTCGACACTGCTGCCGTCCAGATTCGAGCCTTCTATTCTGCAGGTCACCTGTCCGCCGGAATATTCCGCAATAATCTTAATCGGATAGTCCCTGTTGTTGCTGAACTGGAAATCCGGTCCATTCCAGGAAACCGTAGCATCCATTCCGATGCCGATATAACTGGATACATACGAATGATTATGATGCTCCTCAATCTTCAGATTCGATAAAAGCACCGCTTTATACAGCGTTGAGGACACCTGGCAGATTCCTCCGCCCAGCTCCTGCACCGTCTTTCCTTCCAGATAAGCCGGCGCCTTCTGAAATCCTCTGGCCGCTGTTCTTTCTCCCACGGTATCGTTGTAGGAAAATGATTCTCCCGGGAGAAGGATGGTTCCATTTATCTTTTTGGCTGCCAGAGCCACATTGGACACTCTGGCATTGGTTCCACCTACATTGGTGATACACTTTCCAAGAGTATCCCGGAACAGGTACTTCTTCATCTGGTCTGTGGTAATCTTCGGCTTATCTATAATGAGCGGAACAGAAATCCTCTCTCCCTCCGCTGCACTATCCAATGCCTCTTTTGCTTTATCCACATCAAAGCTCACACCATGGACGGATTTTACAATCTTATAATCCTTTTTCGGATCCAGAGTTGCATCCTTCTTTTTCTTATATACCTTTTTATAAACCGAATTCATGTCAACCGGTTTTACGGTTCCGGTCAGCATCGGGCTCTCAATCACCGTCTGAAAATCCTGCTTTTGCACATTTTCCGTGATAACCGCCATCAGCTTATCACCGTCAACGGAGACTCCGGTCACACCCTTTTTAAACACAAGCTCTTTTTCCTTCAGCTTATATCTGGTCTGCACCGTTGTGTTGATTTCCATCAGCCCGGCATCCTCAATCGCTTTTTTCAAAGCTTCGTTATCCGTCACCTGCGGATTCCAGGTATACTCCTGTTTGAAAATACCAGCTTTGATAAGGGCCGCCCCTCTGGTAAGAAAACTTCCATGAGCAAAGGAAGCCGCTTCTTTTACCGCTTTATCCACATCCACAGAAAGGCTGTCAAACATATGTACCGGATAATCCTTTTCCAGCGCCCGGACGGTTATGGTAAGCTTACTATATCTATCCGTAAAATCCTTCTGTACTTTTTGGGCAGTTTCCTTCTCACCAAGGCCGCTCACATCCACACCGTTTATGTAAACACGGCTCACATTTTTTCCATCCTGCGGAACAGCGCAGGCAATAAGATAGGCTGTAACAAGGAGCAGAAAAACGACGAGAAAAATGATTCGTTTCTTTTTCTGTTCCTGTTTTCTTTTCTGCTTCTTTTCCAGTCGTTTACTCATCTTATCTTAAACCTCTTCCGGATTATCATGGAAAATAGAATATGCAATATTGGTAGCGTGGTCAGCCACTCTCTCCAGACCAATTACCAGGTCGGTAAAGATTAAGCCAATCTCAACCGTACACTCGCCTTTGGAAAGACGTTTGACGTGGTGATTCTGCAAATCAATCTCCAACTGGTCAATTTCATTTTCCAGGTCAATAATCTCATCGATATTATTTTTATCCATGGAAACGAACATAACCATACATTTGTCAAACAGTTCAATCACCCTGTTATACATATATATAATGTCTTCTCTGCCACCGGCGGTAAATACCAGCTTCTGCTCTGCTTTTTTGATAGCATTTTCCGCTACATTCATAGCGTGGTCTCCGATTCTTTCCAGGTCGATAACCACGTGGAACAAAGCACCGATTCGTCCGGAATCTCCGTATGGCAATTCATAACGGTTTACCTCAACCAGATAATCTGTAATCTCACTGCTGAGATAATCAATAATCTTTTCTCTTTCCGCAATCTTTTTGATGGAAACCTCTTTATCACTCAAAAGAGCATTCATACCTTCTACCAGGTTTTCACGGGCAAGTTTTCCCATACGTTCCAATTCCTGAACAACTTCCACAACAGCCGTAGAAGGAAGGAAATGCTGTGCTTTTCCGATAAATTCCAGATGTTTGTCCGAATCCACCGCTGCTGCTGGTACATCGTCCTTTACCAGAAGTCTGGTAAGCTTCAGTATCTGGCTGGAAACCGGAAGGAAGATAATTGTCTGGAAGGTCTTAAAAATCGTATCCGCATTGGCAACAAAACGCTTTGCATTGTCCACTCCATTAATGGAGGCAATAACCTTCGTCACCGGATCCATGGCAAAAATAAGAATCACGGAAATAACAACCATACCCAGCACGTTAAACAGCAGATGTACTAACGCAGTTCTCTTGGCATCGCTGTTGGCATTCATTCCGGCCATAACTGCCGGTGTACAGGAACCGATATTGGCTCCCAGAATAAAGTAAAGACAGCTTCCCAGACCCACCAGACCGGAATCGGCAAGAAGCACCAGCACACTGACCGTGACAGATGAGCTCTGTACCAGAACCGTAAATAATAATCCTACAATCAGTGCAATGACCGGATTGGAAAGATAGGCAAAAAAATGCATGATTGTCGGAAATTCCGGAATCCGGCTTAATGCGGCGGTCATGCTGTTAATTCCAAGGAAAAGAGCGCCAAAACCGAAAATAATCTCAGAAATCTTTCTGAGAATCGGTTTCTTTCCAAACATCATAATACAGGCACCAATAAAAATAATATATGGTGCAACTGCTGTCAGCTTCAGTGAAACGAGCTGAGAAGTAATGGTTGTACCGATATTGGCACCAAAGGTAATCCCCACGGACTGCTCCAGCGTCATCAGACCTGCGTTGACGAAACTGACTTCCATCACCGTAGTGGCACCGGAGGACTGAATAATCGCAGTGAACAATGCGCCAAACAATACAGCGCCCAGCCGTGTTTTCGTAACCTTATTAAGGATGCCCCTCATACGGTCACCGGCTGCTTTTTGCAGACTTTCACTCATAAACTTCATACCAAACAGGAACAAAGCAAGTCCGCTCATCAATTCTGTAAGCATCACTAACATGATATTCCCTCACTTTTCATCAATTTTACTTTTTGTTTACATTGATGGCTCAAA
>JALEIY010000058.1 GCA_022769785.1 Eubacterium sp. | reverse complement strand
CATTGTGGAAGATGAGGAGATGTATGTACAGCAGCTCACCGGCTATCTGAAAGAATATCAGAAAACCTATGGTGAGGAGATCGATATTACGGTATACAGAGACGGTGACGGCATAACCGCAAAATATAAAGCGCAGTTTGATATTATTCTGATGGACATTCAGATGCGTTTTATGGACGGCATGTCAGCGGCGGAGGAGATACGAAAGCAGGATTCAGAGGTAGTGATCATGTTTATCACTAACATGACGCAGTATGCCATCCGGGGCTACGAAGTGGATGCTCTGGATTACATATTAAAGCCGGTCTCCTATTTTGCGTTCAGCCAGAAGCTGGGACGGGCGATTGGCCGGATAAAAAAGCGTGACAACCGACAGATTACTGTTTCGGTAAAAGGGGGAATCATTCGTCTGGATGTATCGGACATTTATTATATTGAAAGTGTGGGACATAATCTGATTTATCATAGTGCCAAAGGCAATCATATGGCATCGGGAACTATGAAATCTGTGGAAGAAGAGATGGAAGAACTGAATTTTTCACGGGGAAATAAATGCTATCTGATTAACCTTGAGCATGTGGAAGGCATCCGGGATAAATGTGCGATTGTAAAAGGCGAAGCCTTGCAAATCAGCCGCCCGAGAATGAAAGGATTTATGCAGGATTTGACAAAATACTGGGGGGATTTGAAATGAGTGGGACACAGCTTCAGGCGGTGCTTCCGGACATTCCAAGAATATTTACCGCTCTGGCGGAATGGATTGCCTGCCTGTTATGTATTTTTGAAATGAAACGGAGGTTTTCCGGATGGAAACTTTTTGGTATTTCTGTTACGGCACTGGCGGTGCAGTCAGTTTTTCTGGAGCTGACGGAAAGCATGGAGAATTTCTGGTGGATAGTCTGTATGGCGGCTGCCCTGGGAATGATGTATCTTTTCTTATTATTATGCTGTGATGAGAGACCGAAGGATGTGGGATATTATTGTGTGCGGGCCTTTGTTCTGGCTGAATTTGCGGCATCCCTGGAATGGCAGATTGACTGTTTTTTCTATTTCACAAAAGGCTGGACGGCTCCGGGATTTCGTCTATTCTGGCTTATTGTAATTTACTGTCTTGTATTTACTGTAGCGGGAATCATTTTTCACAGATGTGCAAAGCCGGATGGCCCTCTCATGGTGACGAATAAAGAACTGATTTCGTATGTGATTATCGGGTTTGCAGTATTTTCTATCAGCAATCTGGGATTTATTTCTATGAATACCCCCTTCGGCGGTCAGTATATGGCGGAAATCTATAATGTCAGAACGCTGATTGACCTGGGAGGAATTGCAATTTTATACGCTTATCATGTGCAGAGAATGGACCTTCGTGTGCGCTATGAGCTGGAAAGTGTGCAAAACATCCTTCATAATCAGTATGTCCAGTATAAGCAGTCCCAGGAAGCCATGGATATGATAAATTACAAATACCATGACTTAAAGCATCACATTATTGCCCTGCGGGCGGAGGAAAACGACCAGAAACGCGAAGAATATCTGGATAAAATGGAAGAAGAGATTCAAAACTTTGAAGCGCAGAACAAAACCGGAAATAAGGTTTTAGACACCCTTCTTACCTCCAGAAGCCTCACCTGTATGAAAAATAATATTTCCATGACCTGCGTGGTGGATGGAACACTGTTTGATTTTATGAACACGATGGATATCTGCTCCATTTTCGGAAATGCTCTGGATAATGCCATTGAATGCGAGAAAAAGATATCAGAAGAAGAAAAAAGACTGATACACGTTTCGGCCTTCTCCCAGAAAAACTTCCTCATAATTCGATTTGAAAACTATTGTGAAAATGATTTGAATTTTGACGAAGATCTTCCTCTTACGACCAAAAGTGACGAGAGATTTCACGGGTACGGATTAAAGAGTATGAGGATGACCGCCCGGAAATACGGAGGAGAGATGGATGTGGCTGTGCAGGATAGCTGGTTTGTGGTAAAAATACTGATTCCGATGGAGATGTGATAAAATAAAAATTTCAAGTGATATTTGAATCCGGGAACATCGCAGTAATGGTCTAGCTACCATAACTGCCGATGTTCCCTTTTTTGGATTCTTCTGAAAATCACAAAAACACACATTTTTATATGCAATATGCATAAAAATGAGTTTAAATATTTGTTTAAAAAGTCAACTTGACGACAGATTGTGCAGAAAATGTGCAGTTTGTGCAAAAAAGCGCACAAAGAGTAAAGTTCTGGTAAAATGCGGGTACATGATAAAAAGCCATCATGAAAAAGGAAAGGGAGGAAAGAAAAATGTTGGCAATTAATATTGATGACGTTATGAACGTCCTGAATACCTGCAAACCGTATCTGATTACTCTGGCAGTGATTTTTGTACTGGCTGTCGTAATCACAATCGCAGTAAGAAAACAGCAGGTCGCAAAAAGAAAATTCATCCGTTCTCAGAGCTGGATTGCAGTTTTACTGGCTCTGGTAGTCATTGTGAATATGATTTGCTGGGGACCGATGTCCAGCATGATTTCACTTGCAACAGGAAACGGAACAATTACAGAGGAAACTTCTGCAGCAGCAACAGAGCTGTGTGAGGATATTGCAGAAGAGGGTATCGTTCTTTTACAGAACAATGAAAACGCCCTGCCTCTGGAAAACGGTGCAAAGATTAACGTATTTGGATGGTCTTCCACCAATCCGGTTTACGGTGGAACCGGTTCAGGAAGTCTTTCCGATGCATACCCAACGGTTTCTCTTCTGGAAGGTCTTGAAAATGCAGGCTTCCAGGTAAATAAGGAACTGGTTGATTTTTATACAAACTTCCGTGAAACCCGTCCGACAGTCGGAATGTGGGGACAGGACTGGACCATTCCGGAACCGGCTGTGGAAGAATACGACAAGGCAGGTGTTTTTGAGTCTGCAAAAGAATATTCCGATACCGCAGTTGTTGTGATTGCACGTTCCGGCGGAGAAGGTGCTGACCTTCCGACAAGCCTTGACCCGGCAGTAGAAGATACATTTAAAGACGGTGGAACCTTTGGTTCATCCGGACTTCGTTACAGCGAACAGAAAGATGACCTGGATGCAGGAAAACATTATCTGGAGATTTCCAACAGAGAAAAAGCAATGCTTGACCGTGTGACAGCAGATTATGACAACGTAGTGCTTATTGTCAATGCGGCAAATACCATGGAACTTGGCTTTGTAGAAGATTACAAGCAGATTAAGAGTGTAGTATGGTGTCCGGGAACCGGCCAGTCCGGATTTAATTCCCTCGGAAAAATCTTAAGCGGTGAGGTAAATCCATCCGCAAAGACCAGCGATACCTTTGTAAGAGACCTTACAAAAACTCCTACCTACAATAACTTCGGATTCTTCCAGTATGACAATATGGACGAATTCTCCGTAGGAGAAGGCGAAGCAGCAATGGCACCAACCTTTGTAAATTATACCGATGGTATTTATGTAGGATATCGTTTCTGGGAGACCGCAGCAGAAGAAGGTTTCATTAATTATGAAAAATCTGTACAGTATCCATTTGGATATGGCTTAAGCTATACACAGTTTGAGCAGAAAATGGGTGACTTAAAGGTTGTTGACGGAACAATTTCTGTAGATGTAACTGTAACAAATACCGGAGCAGTTGCAGGCAAAGACGTTGCCGAAGTATACTACAACCCGCCATATACCAACGGTGGTATTGAAAAAGCATCTGTAAATCTGGCCGGTTTTGCAAAGACAAAGGTTCTTGAACCGGGAGAAAGCGAAACTGTGACCGTAACATTTACAGAAGAAAGCATGGCATCCTACGATGACAAAAATGCAAAAGCATATGTGCTGGAAGCAGGAGATTATGAGATTTCTCTTCGCGCAGATGCACACACAGTAATCGATACCAAGAAATACAATGTTGCTGAAACCATTACATATGATGAAACCAATCCACGTTCTTCCGATGAGTCTGTAGCAACAAACAAATTAGACGATGCCAACGGCGGTCTGGAATATCTGTCCCGTGCCGATGGATTTGCAAACTATGACAAAGCAACTGCTGCACCGACAAACTTCTCCATGTCTGAAGAAAACAAAGCAGCATTTATGAATAACAGCAACTATGACCCAACCGTTTACAACGATGCGGCAGACGAAATGCCAACCGTTGGTGCAAAGAACGGACTCAAGCTGGCAGACTTAAGAGGTGCTGACTATGATGACGAAAAATGGGAAGAACTCTTAGACCAGCTTACCATTGCAGATATGGATACCATGATTGCCCTTGGCGGTTACCAGACAGCGGCAGCAGCCAGCGTGGAAAAAACACAGACTGTGGACTGTGACGGTCCGGCATCCATCAACAACAACTTTACCGGAACCGGCTCCATCGGATTCCCGGCAGGCGTAATGATTGCAAACACATGGAATGTGGATATCGCAGAGCAGTTCGGACAGAGCATCGGAAAAATGGCCGATGAAATGGGAGTATCCGGATGGTATGCACCGGCTATGAACACACACAGAAGTGCATTTGCAGGACGTAACTTTGAGTATTATTCCGAAGACCCGCTTCTTTCCGGTAAAATCGCTTCCAGCGCAGTAATCGGAGCAGAGAAGGAAGGCGTTTACGCTTACATCAAACACTTTGCATTAAACGACCAGGAAACCAATCGATGCAACCAGCTTTGTACCTGGTTTAACGAGCAGTCCGCCCGTGAAATTTATATGAAGCCTTTCGAAATCTGTGTAAAAGAAGGCGGAGCAAAAGCAGTTATGACTGCATTTAACTTCTACGGTATTGAACCGGCACAGGCAAGCTCCACAGTTCTTAACAACATCCTTCGTGATGAGTGGGGATTCCGTGGATTTGCTCTGACAGACTACTATGGTGTATACGGATATCAGGATGCAGACCGTATGATTCGAAACGGAAACGACTGTATGTTAGTTGCATACGATACTGAGACAAACCATGTATCCGATACTGAAAGTGCAACATCCATCAAAGCAATGCGTCAGGCTTGTAAAAACATCATGTACACAGTAGTAAACAGCCGCGCTTACGACGAAGCAAATCTTCAGACCGGTCTTATGACATGGCAGATTGCCGCAATCGTGATTGACGTGA
Organism: Eubacterium sp.; assembly: GCA_022769785.1. GTDB lineage: Bacteria > Bacillota > Clostridia > Lachnospirales > Lachnospiraceae > Anaerobutyricum. The sequence continues at coordinate 1,062 of JALEIY010000058.1, read as the reverse complement.
TTCTTGCAGCAGGTATTATTGTACTGGAAGTTCTGGCAGTGAAAAAAATGAAAAAAAGAAACGCAGAAGCATAAAAAATCATTAAAAGAATGACATGATTTTACAGAGAGGATTTTGTAAAACCGTAAAAGAAGACGGAATCGGGCAGTCTGCCCGGTTCCGGTTTCTAAAATCATAAGGGAGGACAAAACGGTGAAACATCAGGATTTGATTGAAAAAATGACGCTGGAAGAAAAAGCGGCATTTTTAAGTGGAAAAAATGTATGGCAGACGAGAGATTTTCCGCGTCTTGACATCCCTTCCATCTTCTGCTCTGACGGTCCTCACGGAATTCGGAAACAGGCAGGAGCAGGAGACCATCTGGGGTTAAATGCATCTGTTCCGGCAACCTGCTTTCCAACGGCAGCAACCATAGCCAACAGCTGGGATGAAAAGCTGGGGCAGGAACTGGGAGAAGCGCTCGGAGAGGAAGCTGTGGCACAGGAGGTCAACGTTCTTCTCGGACCGGGCCTGAATATAAAGAGAAGCCCGCTTTGCGGACGGAATTTTGAATATTTTTCGGAAGATCCTTATCTGGCAGGAAAAATGGCCGCTTCCTATATAAAAGGAATACAGAGTCAGGGAGTATATGCCTGTCCAAAGCATTTTGCGGTAAACAGCCAGGAGCTTCGCCGTATGGCGATGGATTCCGTTCTTGATGAAAGAACATTTCGGGAAATCTATCTGACAGGATTTGAGATTGCCGTAAAAGAAGGCAAAGCCAAATCCATTATGACTAGCTATAACGAAATAAATGGCGTATATGCCAATGACAATAAACACCTTCTCCAGGAGATTCTCCGGAAGGAATGGGGATTTGATGGAATCGTAATTACAGACTGGGGTGCTTCCAACGACCATGTAAAAGGGGTGGCTGCAGGCTCCAATCTGGAAATGCCTGCACCGGGACTGGATGCGGCAAGAGAACTTATCAAAGCCGTCGAAGACAAAACGCTTACCATGGAAGAACTGGATGCCTGCGTGGATGATTTGCTTGATGCGGTGCTTACATTAAGCGAAAAT
>JALEIY010000046.1 GCA_022769785.1 Eubacterium sp. | reverse complement strand
TTTTCCATGTCGGAAAAGTATGTATCGGTGATTCGCTGGAAGTGTTCTGGTATCATTGCTCGAGAGATGCGGTCAACCTGTTTATTGTATTTGTAATGGCAATTCTAGCTGTACTTTCGATAGGAATTTGTCTGTATATCCGACACATGCATGTGGAAGAAAAACGCTTTTGTGATATTTCTCTTTTTCTTATTGTGTGCGTAGTATGGTTTTTGACGGATTCTTCTGTTGGACAGATGTTTGGAGGTTCTGCTACATGGATTCGTTATATTTCATTTTACGCTTTTATGTTGCTGGCGATACCAATGCTTCATTTTATTAAAAACACAGATCGGATAAAAAAATATAAGGTTATCGATGTCATCATTTATCTGTTTTATGGAAATGTTCTGATACAGAGTATCTTAAACTATCTTGGAATGCTCGATTTCGTTGATATGCTTTTTGTTACGCATATTCTGTTATTTGGTGGAATTGCGGTGCTTATCCGGCTTCTGGTAAAAGCATATAAGGAAAGCGGTGACAGGGAGCTGTATTCCATTCTGGTTTCCTTTGCCGTTGTAGCCGGAGGCGGAGTTATATCGCTTATTTTGTACTGGCTTCTTAAAATCTCATATTATGAAGTGTTTTTTGAAGTGGGCATCGTGATATTTATTATTTTACTGATTCGTATGCTTGTGATTGCCATGGTGGAGAATCTCAGATTCCGGACTGAGGCTGTTGTGTATCAGAGGCTGGCAAAAGAGGATGCTCTTACCGGAATGAAAAACAGAAGAGCTTTTGATGAAATGATTGCAAAGGCACAGAAAAACAGTGATTCCTATCACAGTCTTTTTCTGGTGTTTATGGATTTGAACCAGTTAAAACTGATTAATGATACCCACGGACATCATGTTGGTGATGAGATGATTATTGCTACTGCAAGGTGCATTGAAAAAGCGTTTGGCTCCATGGGAACCTGTTACCGTATCGGTGGAGATGAATTTTGCGCCCTCCTTCCAAACATTACACTGTCCGAAAAAGAACTGTCGGATTGTCTGGATGAAAAAATACAACAATACAACAGTATCTGTGGAAAATATCAGATTTCTCTTGCCCGCGGTATCAGCAATCTGAGAGATGAGCAGGGCAATCTGAAGACAATCAGCGACTGGAAGCAGGAAGCAGATATTAAAATGTATCAGAATAAGGGCTGGGTAAAACGGCTGGACTAGGGAGGTTGCGTATGCTTTATAATCTGGATTATCTGATAGCGGCCCTGTTCTTTCTCCTCGTGATTTTATTTCATTTTGTGAAACGCAGGAAGCTGGATGATTTAAATAATCGTATTTTCCGTTTTTTTATTTTACTTGGGATTACGGATATTGTTTTTGATATTGCAACAAGTGTTTTGATTTCTGATTCCAATCCGGAATATACCGGGTTGACATCATTCATGCTTACCATATTTTATCTTTTACAGGCAATTGTTCCGTATGCACTCTTTTTATATGCCAGAGTTTTGTGCAAAGACCCGGAAAAAAATGATTCGGTTGTTTTTTACATATTGTCTTTCCCTGCATTTCTTATGGGAATTTTGGTTTTGCTTAATTGCTGGTTCGGATTCCTGTTCAGAATTGACCCGCAGGGACATTATGTACGGGGGCTGCTGTATCCGGCCATGTATTTGTATGCGGGTATTTATGGAATTGTGGTGTTGATTTACAGTTTTGCCAATTATCACAGACTGGGTCTTCGTAATGTCGGTACTCTTTGTGAATTTGTATTCATTATGGGGATCTGTGTTCTGGTGCAGGGATTCTGGCATGAAACACTTACAACCGGTTTAGGACTTGGGCTTGGGATAATGGTTCTTTATCTGACCATTAATAATCCTTCGGATTATACGGACCGGCTGACGGATGATTTTAATATCCAGACATTTCTTGGATGGATTCGCGAACTCTACCGTCAGAAAAAGAATTTTCATATTCTTTCCATCAATATCCATAATCTGAAACAGCTTAATAAACTGTTCGGTGTACGATTTGGTGACGATTTCCTTTGCAGTATTTCTTTAAGACTTAAAGAGATTTTAAGAAGCCCATATGTTTTTCGGGTTTCCAGTAAAAGGTTTGTGCTCATAACCTATTCCCTCAGTGAATATGAGCGGGTAAGGAAAGAAGTTGATGATTTTTTCCACTCCAGCCTTTCTCTCCGGGAGGAACAGATTCAGCTTTGTGGTATCATTTGTGGTGTTGTTGATGCGGGAAAATTAAAAGACAGTGATACTCTTTTATCCCTTCTTGATTACCTTGCTTCTCTTGCTCCCCTTTCTTCAGAAACACTTTTAATTCAGTGTGATGAGAATATTATGGAAAGATTTCTCTATAATAAAGAAATTGAGCGTTTTTTACGTACAGCCATTGAGGAAGATTTGTTTGAAGTATATTATCAGCCTGTCTTTTCGCTGAAAAAAAATGGTTTTGTGTCGCTTGAGGCGCTGAGCAGGCTGCGTCATCCTATTTTTGGCGCTATTCCGCCGGATGTGTTTATCAGTATTGCAGAAACCAGCGGACAGATTGCAAGTATCGGACAGCTTCAGCTTCGTCGAATCTGTTCTTTTGTCAGTGAACACAGGGAATTAATGGAAAAGATTGAGCATATTAATATTAATCTCTCTCCTGCGGAACTTTTACGAGACGGTTATAGCCGGCAGATCACAGAGATTATCAATGAATATCAGCTTCCGTTTTCCTTTTTTCAGATTGAGATTACAGAAACGGTTGCAACAGAATACAGCGAGAAGCTTTATCAGCTCACTGCGGATTTTAAAGAATGTGGTATACGGCTCAGTCTGGATGATTTTGGCTCCGGTTATGCCAATCTTAATACGGTGCTTCGTTTACCGTTTTCCTGTATTAAGCTGGACCGTTCTTTACTAAATGAAATCCAGAATGACTCAAATACCAGACTGTTTTATCAAAATATCGTTACTGCTCTTCAAAGTATGGGATACGATGTGATTTCTGAAGGTGTAGAGCATAAAAATGAAGTTACACTGCTTGAGTCCTTTGGGGTGGATATGATACAGGGGTTTTATTTTTCAAAGCCGCTTGATTCAGATAGTTTAATAAATCTGCTTTTGTAAAAAAACAGCCTCTGAAGCATTGTGTTCAGAGGCTGCTTTGGATTATTATAATATTTTTTTCTTTTTAAAAATCCATATTATTATCAATACAACAATAATACTTAATATGATAACAAAATGATACCCATTTTCAAGTTCCGGCATATTTTTAAAATTCATTCCATACCATCCGGTAATCAGGGTGAGTGGAAAAAATATGGTAGAAATAATGGTGAGAAACTCCATATTCTGATTTTGCTGTTCTGCAACCTGTGCCTGATAAGCATCACGTACCTGATTCATATAATCAATCAGGTGCATGGTGCGTCCCATGAGCCGGTCTGCTCGGTCTGCAATCGTCCCGAAATATTTAAGATATTTCCTGGCAAAAAAATGATTTTTATTTTCTTCCAGTTCTTTTCCCAGGTCCCGAAGTTCATCATAATATTCTCTGAGTATCAGTAAATCTCTGCGAATCGGATACATTAATTCCAGAAATTCTTCTGTTTTGCCATTTGTAACATCCTCTTCCATTTTCATAATCTTTTTCTCATATCTTCCGAGATATTCCAGATCACGATTCATAAACTGGGATATAAAATTGTATAAGAAAAGTTCCCGGGTAGAGCCCTGATTCACTCTGCTTTGGCGGATGCCTCGAAGAATCCGCTCCGAAAAATCAGATTCATCGATAATAACAATATTTCTGGAATTTATAAAGAACTGTATTTTTATTTTGCTTCCTCTCACATCGGAAAATCGTGGAATTCTCAGTGAACCTGCCAGACATCTTTGCTGTGTTTCTGCTTTACAAAATTCAATTTTTGATAATTCCAGCTCTCCTTCATATGCAATCTCTGCAAGAGAAAGAGCTTTTGGAGCATCTTTTTCATTGGATAAAAAAACTGCAGACAGGATTTTTTGCTCCTTTTTATTTTCCGGTATTTCTGCTTTTTGATAATTCTCTACTGACAGTTCTGTGAATTGACTGCCTAATCGGATGATTTTTATCATTTATGCTTCATCTTTCCATATGCTTTTTGCATTTTGGAAGCTGGGTTCCAGAATGTGTTTACAGAGGTATCCTTCTCTCACACCATAACCGGAAATATCTGAGTGATGTATTCAAAGCTATCCTCTTTTGTTTTTGTAATCAGACAAAGCTTGGAATGAACCTTATAGTCTCCGAGCCCATAAAGAATCTGACATCCGGCTTCTTCCAGACGATGCGACATTTCAATACTATTTGCTTCATCAAAACGTGCGCGAAGCTCGATTAGAACCACAACTTCTTTTCCGTTTTCGGCAGCTTCAATCAAGGCTTCAATGATTTTGCTACGGTCAGCAACCCGATACAAAGTCATTTTGATGGAAACAACCTCCGGGTCTTCTGCCGCATCCTGAAGCATTTTTATAAAAGGCTTCATACTTTCAAATGGGTAGGAAAGCAAAACATCCTTTTTTTCAATCTGCTCAATTATGCTTTCTTTCATATTCAGGGAAGGACTGAGTTGTGGACTTCTTTTTTCGTAAAATAATTCTGTTTGCGTACGAAGATAATTCTGAAGCTGGAAAACAAAGGAAAGATCCAGTGGTGTTTTTACGTTGATAATATGGTCTGTCCCAATTTCCAGAAAGTTTGAAAGTTCTTCGATTGCTTTCTTGTTAAGTTTTCTGCTGAGTTCGACTCTGACCGGATTAAGGCGTTTCATTTTTTTAATTAATTCTTCCATCATATTTCGGTAATCCAGATCGTCGTCGTATACCTCTGCCGCATCAATGTCCGCATTTCGGGTGACACGAAGAACTGATTTTTCACGAATATGATATTTTGGATACAATTTCGATGCAAAATGGAGAATCAATTCTTCCGACAGCATAAAACAACCTGGTCTGGTCGGAATTTCAATGAGGCGTTTAAACACGCTGTTTGAACAAGGTATAATCCCTGTTTTTTTCTTTCCTTTCTGAGATGTCAGAAGCACAATGGCATACATCTGTTTATTTGCCAAAAATGGAAAAGGCTGCTGTTTTCCAATAATCATTGGGGAAAGGAAAGGTGCGATATGGTTGTCAAAGTATTGTTCAAGAAATTTTCCTTCATCATTGGATAGTTTATTAAAATTGATAACTAAAACTTCCCACACCTCTAAGGTGTGCTGAACCTTGAAAATTCAATATTTCAGCC
>JALEIY010000033.1 GCA_022769785.1 Eubacterium sp. | reverse complement strand
TCTCCGCTGCATCCGTAATTTTTTCTTCCTTTTCCTGTCCCTGCAAAGCGGCAGATTCCGTAGTGCCTTCGGGGTTATCGCTTTTACCGGAGCCGCCACAGGCAGTAACAGAAATTATCAACAGAACCATCAAAAAGAGTGCCGCATATTTTCTGCAAAAAATTCGTTTCATTCTTTTCTCCCCCTCGTATCATATTTTTAATATAATATCCTGATACGGAAAAGCCCGGGCAGTGATAACCCCCAGTCATTTCCAGTTATATTTAATTTATCATTTCAATAAAGCAGATTCTACCTCATACAATTAATTGTCATTGACAATTACGCAATTATTGCTTATGGTTAAATTATTATTATGTATTTTTCAGGAAAAGGGTGATTTATATGAGTTTTTCAGAACTTCTTTCCCAATATATACAGGCATATTCCATAAGTGCCGCAGAGCTTTCTCATGCAGCAGGAATCGCACCATCTACAATCAGTCGCTACTTAAAGTCAAAACAGTCCCCCGGAGAAACCGCATTACATAAAATCGCGTCTGCTCTTTCATCACTTGCACCTTCGGATACTGACGACGTATCCGAAGAAACGATTTATCATGTTTTATGTGAAGCGGCATCGGGCATTGAAACGGATTATGAGTCCTGTATGAAGAGTCTGAAGAAACTTCTGACCGTTTTGGAGGTCAAAAACAATGAACTGGCCAGAGCTCTGTCTTATGATCCTTCTTATATCTCAAGAATCCTGTCCGGAAACAGACGCCCGGCGAACCTGACGCAGTTTCTTACGGGTATTTCCGGTTATCTTGGGAGTAAATATTATGATTCACCAAAACAGGCTGCCCTTATGGAGCTCATCGGAAGTCACCAGGAAATCAAAAATCCGGGAGAACTGGCTGCTTCCATCAGAACATTTCTCGGTCAGACTGCCGCTCCGGAAGAACCGCAGATTTCACATTTTCTTGAAACGCTGGACTCATTTGATTTAAATGAATTCATGCAATCAATTCATTTTAAAGAGATGAAAGTTCCGACCGCACCATTTCAGCTTCCGACCACAAAAGTCTATACAGGCATCCCAGAAATGATGCAGGCCGAGCTGGATTTTCTAAAATCTGCTGTTTTGTCACGTTCTATGGAGGATGTGATTTTATACAGCGATATGCCTATGGAAGAAATGTCGAAAGACTCTGAATTTCCCAAAAAATGGATGTTTGGAATGGCTATGCTCTTACGAAAGGGGTTACACCTTCAGAATATCCACGATGTGCACAGACCTCTTTCTGAAATGTTTCTGGGACTGGAAGGATGGATTCCCATGTATATGACCGGGCAGGTATCTCCATATTATCTGAAAGAACCGACCAATCATACTTTTATGCATTTTATCCGTTCTGCCGGAACGGTTGCCATTGCCGGAGAAGCTATCTACGGAAAACATGGAAACGGCCGATATCTTGTGACAAAAAACAAAGAGGATGTCCGGTATTACCGGACACGGGCAGAGGATCTTCTCCACCGTTCACTTCCTCTGATGCACATTTATCGAAAGGAGAACGAAGCGGCATTTCATAAGCAGCTCCACAGACTGCGGGAAAAATCAGGAAATTACCGTATCATCAGCAGTGCTCCGCCTCTGTATACAATATCCGAAGATTTACTGAAACGTATCTTAGAACACAACGGAGTTTCTGAACCTGAATACGGCAAAATTATTTCCTATCATACATCTGCAACAAAAAGGCTCAGAAAACTTTGCCGCGAATCAGACATCTCATGGGTACTTGAGCTGCCGGGACTGGATTCTGAAAATCATAAAAATAATCCTGTCCGTTTACCGGTTGCAGAAATTTTCCCGGATATGGATATTCGTTATACAGAGAAAGAATACGAAGAACATCTCTCTGAAACCAGACAGTTTGTTGAAACCCATGACGGTTTTTCTCTGCTGACAGACCCTTATTCTGCCTTCCGTAATATTAATATTACTATCTGCGCCGGGCAGTATGTTCTTGTATCCAAAAGCAATGCTCCTACGATTCATTTTCTGATTTATCATCCGAAAATGATTGAAGCATTTGAACAGTTTGTTCCGCCGATTGTGGAAATGAACTTGTAAAAAAACGGTATCCATCGGAAACTCTCCGTTTGGATACCGTTAATTTTATCTAACGTACTTTATTCGTCTTCACATTCTCCCTCAAGCTCTCTGCCCATAATATCTTCCATGGCAGCCAGCGCTTCCTTCTCATCCGGACCGTCACATTCACATAATACGACATCTCCATGACGAAACGTAGCACTGATTAAGCTGATGATACTTTTTGCGTTAATATCCATATAATCTGTTTTAAAGTGAATCAGCGCATCAAATCTATCCGCAAGGTTGGCTATTTTGTTTGCCGGTCCTATGTGAATGCCCTGCGAATTGGCAACTGTCAACTCCTTTTTTACCATATGGTTATCTCTCCCCTTCCAATACACATATATAACTCCCTGTAAGGGTTATTTTATCACAATCGGCGGGGATTTTCAATCAACAATCCTTAACTTTATGGTGTTTATCCTTTGATTGCAATGGCCTCCACTTCAATCAGCAAATCCTTTGGCAGGCGTGCCACTTCTACGCAGGAACGTGCCGGAAATGCCCCGTCAAAATAGGAAGCATAGATTTCATTTACTTTTCCAAAGTCATCCATGTTTTTGATGAATACCGTTGTCTTTACCACCTGATTCATGCTGCTTCCCGCATCACCAAGAAGTCCTTTCATGTTGTCAAATACCTGTTTAGTCTGCTCTTCGATGCTGTTTTTTGCCTCTCCGGTTTTCGGGTCCACACCAATGATTCCGGAAGTATAGATGAATCCATTCACTTCTATGGCCTGTGAATATGGGCCGATGGCTGCCGGTGATTTGTCTGATGCGATTACTGTCTTGTTCATGAATGATCTCCTCTTTTCTTTTTATTCCAGTTCAAAACTCTGTCCGGGCTCCACAATTTCCATTATTCTTCCCGTCAGATATTTTGAATCATTTTTCTCCTTGTACTGTTTTATCAGGTCATACTTCTCCCAGCAATGCATCGGGAAGATATACCTGCTGTTTACCTTCTGCAGAAAATAGTCCATTCCCCAGCCGCCGGCTTCTTCCTGTCGCGGATCAAGCACAACAAAGGAACAGTCTATCTGCTCATTCTCCAGAAATGCAATCTGTTTTTTATAATTGTCACCCCTGACCTTATTAAGGTCTTCCGGGTCTCCCGGCCAGTGCCACCAGTGCAGATCTCCTGCATGATATATCGTCCGTCCTTCTGTTTTTACAAGAAATGCCACGCCCTCATCGGTGGATGTGAGCGTCCGAATCTCCATATCATCTACGGAAGCTGTAATACCAGCGTCTAAAAATGTCACATGCTCTGCCACTTTCCAGAAACTGCTTCCTTTTTTAATGTCGAAGGATAAAATGTATTTTACTTCTTCACATAATGTCTCAAATTTGAAAATGCTTTTTGTGTAATGGTCTCTGTGATTATGGGAAGAAAATACATACAGCTTTTTCTTATAATCAAGAACCGGAAGCTCTCCCTCCCAGTAATCAAAAAGCAGATACCGGTCGGAAAGTTCTACCAGAAAGCCGCTGTGTTTTATATAAGTAACCTTAAATATATTTTCCATGTTGCTTTCTCCCTTTTCTCAGTTTTTTGCAGCCGCGGCAAGAATCTCTTCTTTCAGATTCTCATGAAATCTGCCTTCTCTCAGCATGGCAATCTCATGTTTGTACGGCGGATAAGAACGCTTCTTTGTTTCCGGGTCAGGAATGTATGGTGACTCCAGAATCTTTGGTATATCTGTAAAATCTTCATGGCAGACAATCTCATAAAGGCTCTGAAAACCGATGGTTCCAAATCCTGTATTTTCATGTCTGTCCTTATGGGCTCCCATGGGATTTTTACTGTCGTTAATGTGAAATACACTGATTTGTTCCCATCCAATCAGACGGTCAAACCGGGAGAGCACTCCTTCGAAATCATGTTTCACATCATATCCCGCATCGTTGGTATGACAGGTATCAAAGCAAACCCGAAGGCGATGATTATTTATCACGCCATCGTAAATCTGCGCCAGCTCCTCAAAGCTTCGGCCTATCTCTGTTCCTTTTCCGGCCATAGTCTCCAGCGCGACATTTACGGTTCCTTCCCTGTCCAGAACCTCGTTGAGACCTTTCACAATCTGTGCAATCCCTTTTTCCTCACCGGCTCCCACATGGGCACCGGGATGAAGAACCAGCGTATGGCATCCCATCGCCTGTGTTCTCTCCAGCTCCAGCTGAAGGAACTCCACGGCCAGTTCGAAGGTCTCCGGCTTCACGGTATTGGCAAGATTGATAATGTACGGTGCATGAACCACAAAATCCCTGATACCATGGCCTTTCATCAGGGTAAGACCTTCCTCTATCCGCAGTTCCTCTATGGGCTTTCGCCTGGTATTCTGCGGTGCTCCCGTATATACCATAAATGTATCTGCCCCGTAGGAAAGGGCCTCTTTTACTGAACCGAGAAACATCTCTTTCCCGCTCATTCCCACATGACATCCGAGCTTCATCCAAATGTCTCCTTCTTTTTTCAAGAACGCCTCGGCGTTCTTGCTACGAGATGCGCGCTTGAAGCGGGGGACTCCTTCTGAAATGTTGAAGATGATTCCGCCGATACCGGCCGATTATTCCATCGGAGGCTCTGCGGGATTCACATGTACCATGACATGCTTCGCATCACGGAACTGTTCTTCAATGATATCGTGTACTTTCTCTGCGATTGCATGAGCCTGCCAGAGCGTCTGATTCCCATCTGCGGATATCTCTACATCCACATAATATCTTGAACCAAACAGTCTGGTACGAATCTCATCAATCCCTAATACACCTTCCTGTTTTGCAATCACTTCTCTGATTTGTTCCAGTGTTTCCTCATCCACCGAGGCGTCCACCATCTTATTGACTGCATCTTTATAAATATCAAATGCTGCTTTAAAAATAAACAGACAGATTACGATACTGGCAATCGGGTCAAAAATCGGATATCCCAGCCTTGCGGCTCCGATACCAATCAAACTGCCTACGGATGAAAGTGCATCCGACCGATGATGCCACGCATCTGCCATAAGAGCTCCGGAGTTGATTTTCTCTGCTCCAGCCTTAGTATACCAGAACATTAATTCTTTTACAATAATAGAAATTACCGCAGCAAGAAGCGCCAGCATTCCCGGTGCCTTCAGTTCATCTGCTCCATACAATATGGCTTTGATTCCCGCATATCCGATTCCGGCTCCGGTTAATCCCAGCATGGTAGCAAGAATAATCGAGGCTACGCTTTCATATCTTTCATGCCCGTACTGATGGTCTTTATCCGAATCTTTGCTGGAAATATGAATCCCAATCATCACTACAAAGGTGCTGAATACATCCGACAAGGAATGTACCGCATCAGAAATCATTGCACTGGAATGAGCAAAAACTCCCGCAATTACCTTCAGCGCAGACAGCACCACATTAATAACTATACTGACATTAGAAATATGCATAGCTATTTTTTTACTTTCTTTCACATCCATGATTCATCCTCCTGCATTTTCCTTCCAAATGTTTTGAGACCTATTTTATACTCTTTTTGTAAAATTAGTCAATAAAGACATTTGTTACCGAACGCGGACCAGAGATTCACATTACCGACTTAAGTTCGTTTGAAAAAACTGCTGCTTACATCATGTTATCTCCCGGAAAGTTTTGTCTGGACGAAAAAAAAAACACCGCAGCGATAACCGCTGCGGTGTAATTATTATGATTCAGAAATGCTTCTGTTCTTTGAATCAAACTATTTAGCCCATCCGTAGGAACATTTAACAGCTTTCTTCCATCCTGCAAGAAGTTCTGCACGAGTGTCATCATCCATCTGAGGCTCGAAGATTCTGTCGATAGCCCAGTTAGCGATAACGTCATCTTTGCTGTTCCAGTATCCAACTGCAAGACCTGCAAGGTAAGCAGCACCCATAGCTGTTGTTTCAACACACTGTGGACGATGTACAGGAGCATCAATGATGTCAGCCTGGAACTGCATCAGGAAGTTGTTTGCACAAGCACCACCGTCAACCTTAAGAGCTGCCAGTTTAACGCCTGCGTCAGCCTGCATAGCTTCCAGAATGTCATATGTCTGGTATGCAAGAGATTCTACTGTAGCACGGATGATGTGAGCTTTGTTACATCCACGGGTCAGACCTACGATACATCCACGAGCGTACTGATCCCAATGAGGAGCTCCAAGACCTGTAAATGCAGGTACTACATAACATCCGTTTGTATCTTTAACTTTGTTACAGAAGAACTCGGAATCCGGAGAAGCATCTACCAGTTTCACTTCGTCACGGAGCCACTGGATAGCAGCACCAGCTACGAATACAGAACCTTCGAATGCGTAGTTAACTTCGCCGTCAAGTCCCCAAGCAATTGTTGTAACAAGTCCGTTTTCGGATAATTTAACTTCTTTACCGATGTTCATTAACATGAATGTACCGGTACCATATGTATTCTTAGCTTCACCTGGATTGAAACAGGTCTGTCCGAATAATGCACACTGCTGATCTCCTGCTGCGCCTGCGATCGGGATTCTTCCACCAAACAGAGTTTCGTCTGTCATGCCGTAGATTGCGCTTGAAGGTTTTGCTTCCGGAAGCATGCATTTTGGAATATTAAGTTCTGCAAGGATTTCATCATCCCACTGAAGAGTGTTGATGTTGAACAGCATAGTTCTTGCAGCATTGGAGTAATCTGTAACGTGAAGTTTCTTTCCGGACAGGTTGTAGATTAACCATGTATCAACTGTACCGAAGTATAATTCACCTTTTTCAGCTCTTTCTCTTACTCCAGGAACGTTCTCAAGGATCCAGCGAATCTTGGAACCAGAGAAGTATGCGTCGATAACAAGACCAGTTTTTTCTCTGATTGTATCAACAAGTCCTTTTTCCTTTAAGGAATCGCAGTATTCGGAAGTACGACGGCACTGCCATACGATAGCGTGGAATACAGGTTCGCCTGTAACTTTGTCCCATACGATAGTTGTTTCACGCTGATTAGTAATACCGATACCAGCGATATCATCTGCGGATACACCAAGCTGTTTCATAGCCTGCTGTGCAACTGCCAGCTGTGTATTCCAGATTTCTTTTGCGTCATGCTCAACCCAGCCAGCCTGTGGATAATACTGTGTAAATTCCTGCTGTGCTACGCTGCAGATTTCACCTTTTTCATTAAATAAGATACAACGATTACTTGTTGTTCCAGCGTCTAACGCCATCATGTACTTAGCCATAAGTAAAACCTCCTTAAAATGTAATCCGCTTCATTTTTTGGTCAACCCCAATACTGTTGACCCGTATTGATATAATATCACAAAATCATCGGTATGTATTTAGACAATTATTGATTTTTGTAAGGTTCTATGGTCTTTTTGTATGATAAAATTCTTTTTTAAATTTATTTTTAATGCATTTTACATAACTTCACTTCCAGTTTTCACCAGTATCTTTGGTTTTTTGTCATAACCAGCCAATTTATAACGGATGGATACTATCCAATTTATACATAGCAGAAGCTCCACCCTGATTTTCCAGCGACATAATGCATTCTCGCAGCAGGAACGAATTACCGACAAAAAAAGACAGCAGTCGTTTCCGACTACTGTCCATCGCTCCATTCTCTTTGCCGCAGCACCTCATACATCAGTACGGTCGCTGCCACGGCAGCATTCAGAGATTCAACCTGCCCTTTCATCGGAATGAGTATTTTCCGGTCTGCGGCTGCCACAGCTGCCTCTGTCAGACCGTTTCCTTCATTTCCAATGAGAAAAGCACAGCTTTCTTTATAATCATATTGATAAAAAATTTTTCCATCAAGATGTGCCGCATAAATGGCAATCCCTTCTTTTTGAAGAGTATCAAGCATCTGCCCGAAGTCATCCACTACGGCAAAGGGTACCCGAAACACAGCTCCCATTGTGGAACGGACAACCTTGGGATTATATGGGTCTACAGAATCGCTGCTTAAAATAAGTCCGGTCACCCCGGCACCTTCCGCCGTCCGGAGAATCGTACCCAGATTGCCCGGATCCTGCAGATTCTCCAGGATGAAAAAACACGGATGCTCTTCCAACCTGAGAAGCTCCTGCAGGGTCATCTCCTGCTTTTCCACTACCGCAATCACTCCCTGCGGAGTTTTGGTATCCGAAAGATGACGGCAAACCGTATCGCTTATAAGCTCATAAGTGTACTTCTGAAGCTTTGGGGCATACTTTTTCTCAAAATCTTCTGTCAGATAAACTTCCCTCAGTCTTTCCGCCGGCACCTCGAAAAACATTCTCGGACCCTCTACCAGAAAACAATTCTGCTCTTTTCTGGCCTTTGCACTTTTTTTCAGACTGGCTATATTTTTTATTCGGCTGTTGCCGGTACTAGATATCATAATCGACTCCCGCCCTCTATGCATAGATTTTCTTTATCAGAGAAAACAGCTCGCGGATAATATCGTCTACGTTTTCCTTAAAATCACTTTCCGCCCATTCCAGAATATACTGGGTTATTCCGATTACAAGGAAATGCTCCGTAAACCCAACTCCCTCTTCCTTTTCATTCCCGTCATGATCTTCTTCTCTCCCCATCACTCTGAAAACCAGAGGATAGATGGCTTTCCGAAGATACCCTGCCTCAACATTTGTCAGAATATTTTTAATAATAACTTTATTATCCCTCATCCAACAGAGAAAATGCCTCATAATCTCTTCCCTGGAGGAACCTTCCGAAAGACTCTCGTTGTTCATCAGCTCATATTCAAAGGCTCTGCCCATCAAATCATAAACATTATCAAAATGATAATAAAAAGTCTGTCGGTTTACACCACACTCACTGGCAATGGTTGCAATGGTAATCTTTGGAAAAGGATATTTTCTGAGCAGCTCCATAAACGATATACATAACTGGGTCTCTGTTTTTTGTTTCATCTTCCATCCTCCTTGGGGGATCTTTCCTTCGCCTGTTCTTATTATTTCACCGTAATGCTTATTTCAGGAACCGAGTTAACGGTAATTCCTTCCGGCTCTTTTACGTGAACCGTTATCTCATGTTCCCCTTCATCCATTCCCGACACATCAATCCATGGCGCAAAATCGGTAATTTTAAGATCACGCAGCACGGAAGAAGGTCCTTCTACAGCAATCACATACTGATTATCTGCATGGAAGGTCACTTTTTTATTCTGCTTTCCTTTTATCTGAATGTTTTCTTTTTCAAATGTAATCCGGCGAGTCATCACCTTTTCAATGTTGGCTTTTATTTTTATATCGGTAACATCATCGGCCAAAACCACATTATCCGGGAGCAGCTCTTCCGTGATATCGATATCTTTTTCATAATTTTCTGTCAGGCCGTCCAGCGATACCGCCGGAAGAGAAATTGTCGTCAAGTCTGCCAGAATATCATCCGGCGCTGCCACAATAATTTCCTTCGGTTCATAATCAAAAGAGGTAAGCTGATAACCGTCAGCAGGCTCTCCTTCCTGTTCTACCGAAACCTGAACCTTTTTTGTTTTCCACAGTTCAATGGAAATACTAATGCTTGGTGTATCAAAAGCAATTTGCTTGCTGTCTATCTTTTTATTATCTGCATCATACAGAATCGGTTTGACATTCGTTGTCACATCATGGTCAATTCCATCAATATCCACTTCAACAATAATCGCTTTTGCATTATCGAGAAGATTCGCCGGACCTGTCACCCTCACAAGATTCGGGGTTCCGGTGATTTTTCCAGGCGCATAACCCTCAGCCGCATCTCCGTTAATTACGATATTCACCGGAACGCTGACACTAATCATCTCATCTTTTTTAATTTTCATGGTATTGACAGTTCCCAGCATAATTTCCAACTGGTCTGTATATTTTTTCACTGTGACATCAATCGGCACGGCATCCACCTCGGAGAGCTTGGAAAAATCCGCCACCGCACGAAAATCGGATATGGAGAGTGTTCCCACAATACTGTTTTTTCCTTTGACGGTAATGGTTACCTCATCCCCTTCCGTCACCTCGTAGGCGTAACCGAGATCTGTCAGTGCTTCTTCATTAATGATATCTACAGGGATATCCGTAAATCGCTTTGTTACCACAGGGTCATTGGTATTCGCCACAAGCAGCCATATAAAAATCGCAATGGAAACAGAAAGTACCTTCATTCCCATATTACTGTTTTTCTGTTCTTTCATTACGCAACAAACCTTTCCATTTTTTGAAGACATCGGTACTTATCGCCGGAGTTTTTAACGGTTCCAGCATTTTCTGCAGGCTCTCTTTATCAAGACATCGGTAAAGCTTTCCGTCAAGGGCAACCGACACTGCCCCGGTTTCTTCCGATACAATAATTGTCAGACTGTCTGAAACCTCACTGATTCCCACCGCCGCCCGGTGCCTGGTTCCCAGATTTTTATCAATCTGTCTGTCTGTCAGAGGGAGGTAACAGGTAGCAGAAACAATACGATTACCACGCACAATCACCGCTCCGTCATGGAGAGGTGTATTATGCTCAAAAATATTCAGCAGAAGCTGGCTTGTAAGCAGCCCGTCTATCCGGATACCGGTTCTTTCATATTCTCCCAGAGCCACCGTCTTTTCAATAACAATCAAGGCTCCGGTTCTTGCTTTTCCCATCTCGAAGGAGGCTCTCACCAGTTCATTGATGAGCTTATCTGTCAGCGAGGAATCTCCCTTCTCCGCATCATCGGAGGAGGAAAAAAAATTAACCGGAAACAGGGTTCTGCGCCCAAGCTGTTCAAGTGCTCTTCGAAGCTCCGGCTGGAATATGATAATCGCCGCCGTAATTCCGACACCAAGAGAATTGGACAGGAGCCAGGATATGGTATTCAGCTGGAAAATTGCCGCAAAAAGAGAAAACAGCAATAATACAATAATCCCTTTAAATAACGTCCATGCTCTTGTGAGATGTACCCACTTTAAAATCTGATATACAATCACACTGATAATCACAATCTCCAGTATATCCGTAAATCCGATGGTCGGCAGAGACAGCCAGTATAAATATTTTTCAATTACTTTCTGCAAATGATCCACACTCATTGTTTCCCTCTTTTTCTGTCACAAAATAGTTTAGTCTTCCTTTTCTCCCCGAGGCAAAAGTTCTTCCTTTCCGGCGGATATGTCCTGAGATTCTACGGATTCTTCCGGTTTTTCGATAACTTCTTCATCGGCACCCGCATTATCTTCCTCGAATCCCAAAGCAGTCACACTCCGTTCTGCCTGAGCCACTTTCATTTTCGGAACTGCTTTTACATAATAAATATATTCTTCATCTTCAAAAGATACCTTCTCTATCCGGCTGACATCCCCAATACCCTTGAAAAACTGCACCACGGTATCGAGGCCGATTGCAAGAATAATCTCCAGAAAAACCCTCCAGATAGCATAATCCAGTTCGAAAATCAGCCTTCCCGACAGCAGAAGTAAAGCCAGCGCCACATTACTGATTACCACGCAAAACATCCATGCATTCTCATGAAACATGCGGTATAATGCGGATGCCACCAGGATAACAAGACAAAATGCCACCAGAATAACAAGCAGTTTTTTATCAATCAGCATCAGACGGACAACCCGCTGTATCCCGATTCCCGTTTCCGAACCGGAGGAGGCTGCAATCAGCGCACTGGCATCTCTCGTATACACACTGAAAAAATATACCAGAATGCCGCCAACTACCGGAAGCAATCCGGCCGTACCTACTGTCATACCCACAACTACCGGCAAGAAATATTCCAGTTTCAGGAAAAACAGTACCGGTGTGAGCATAAGGATAAATATATATTTACTGTCTATTCGGATAAAGGAAAGACAGCAGATTAAAAACAGTATGAAAAAAAACGCCAGGAGCTCCAGCGAGACGTTCCACAGATTCAGCATGATAAGCACACTGCCTGAATAAAACAAAAACGAAAGCGGCAGAAAGGCCTGTATTACGGATACGGCGATAAGAATCGGCGGTTTATTTACCGCCGCATTATATCCGAACATCTGCTGCACCACCAGCAGTACCAGCAGCGATAAAACTGCTTTAAAAAGCGGATGCAGCCATGACAGATTTTTATCATAAAATATCCTGACATTTTCTTTTATATTAATTAATTTCGTCATATTCACACCCTGCTTCCTCTTTCGATGATTCTTCCATGTATTTTTTTAAACGGCCAAGATCTGCGTCATATTTTTTAATATGCCGCTTCATAATATCGTACTTTTTTCCGTAATGTCTGGTGGCAAAAGCATATCCAAACACACAAAGAAGGACATATCCGACAGCCACCTGTATAATTACAGGTCTGTAATTAAAGGCAAACCCTTCTGTCATTATGTCCGTAATATAACGAAAACAATATATGGCAGCCGCAAGAAGATACGCTATGCTCAGTGTCACAAGAGTCTCCAGCCTTTTTTTGCTGACATAGGTATTCCGGCTGTGTCGATACATTTTTATCTCTTTTTTCCCAGTTTCTTCCTCATATATAGCAATTTTGGTCATTAAATGGACTTTTTTGGCATCAATCATGGGGAAGTCCTCCTGTTTTTTACCTGTTTTATTTAGTATAACATGATTTGTTTCAAAATTACAGGGATAATCGAAAAAAGGAGATGCTTTTTTGCATCTCCCTGTTTTTCTGATATTTCTACATTCGCTTATGCATCGACCCTTGCAATGGAAAGAATCTTATATCTGGAAATTGCGCCTTCTGCGCCCTCTACTTCAATCTCTTCTCCGACTCTGGAGCCGATGAGTGCTTTACCCAGTGGAGATTCGTTGGAGATAAGGCCTTTTAATATATCGGACTCTGTAGAACCGACAATGCGATATTCCAGTTCTTCATCAAATTCAATATCATAGAACTTTACGCTGCTTCCGATACTTACCGTGTCTTTATCAATGGTTGACTCATCAATTACTTCTGCGTTTTTGATGATTTTTTCCAGTTCCTCAATTCTTGTCTCAATGGAGCGCTGCTCATCCTTGGCTGCATCGTATTCTGCGTTCTCCGATAAATCTCCCTGCTCTCTGGCTTCTTTTATCTTCTGGGCAATTTCTTTTCTTTTGAC
Source organism: Eubacterium sp. (assembly GCA_022769785.1). GTDB lineage: Bacteria > Bacillota > Clostridia > Lachnospirales > Lachnospiraceae > Anaerobutyricum. The sequence goes on along the minus strand of JALEIY010000033.1, from coordinate 11,959 downwards.
AACCTTCAGGTCCTGCAGTTCATCCTCTAATGCCTGCATACCTTTACTGGTCAGAATATGTTTCTTGCTCTCTACCATAGTATCATCTACACCTTCCTTAATCTGGTTTTAATCATTTAGTCCAATATTATAATCTAAAACTTATGGCTTGTCAATTCAAACAGTAATTTCTTCATCTGTTCAAAATCTGTCACCTGATTCACTGCCTCACGGATTCGTGAAGAGCCATGCATTCCCGTCGTATACCATGCGGTATGCTTACGCATTTCCCGAATGGCCGTATATTCTCCTTTAAACCGGATAGCAGATTCCGTCTGCCGAAGAAGCATTGCTACCACTTCTTTAAGCTCCGGGCGTTCCGGTATCGGCCGGCCTTCCAATGCCGCTTTAATCTCCCGGAATATCCATGGATTGCCTTTCGCACCTCTTCCTACCATGATACCATCACAGCCGGTCTGTTCCCGCATGGTCACCGCATCTTCCCCGGAAAATATATCCCCGTTTCCGATAACCGGTATGGAAACGGCTTCTTTCACTTTACGTATGATATTCCAGTCCGCTTTTCCACTGTAATACTGTTCCCTCGTCCTGCCGTGAACCGTAACTGCCGCAGCTCCGTTTTCTTCCAGAACTCTGGCAAACTCCGGCGCATTCCTGTGCGCTTCGTCAAACCCTGCACGGAATTTCACGGTAACAGGCAGGGATACCGCCCCCGATACCTCTTTTACAATCCTGCCTGCCAGTTCCGGCTGCAGCATCAGCGCAGAACCTTCTTTATTATTTACAATCTTCGGAACCGGACACCCCATATTAATATCAATATAAGAAAACCCTTCCGATTCTATCTTATGTGCCATCTGCCCCATCAATTCCGCATCTGAGCCGAAAATCTGTACTCCCAGAGGCTTCTCAGCCTCAGTTGTCATCATGAGCGGCAAGGTATTTTTGTTTCCATAATAAAGTGCTTTTGCACTAATCATCTCCGTCACCATGACATCGGCTCCCTGCTCTTTGCAAAGCAGCCGGAACGGAAGATCCGTAATTCCGGCCATGGGTGCCAGTATTACCGGAAAGTCCACACCATATATCTGTTTTGTCTGATTCAAACGGCACCTCTATTTCTGTTTGTCATAAATAAGCTGAAGCCCTTTCAGAGTCAGATTGGCATCATAATAATCGATACAGTCTGTCTCCTCGGCAATCATCTTTCCGAGACCGCCGGTGGCTACCACTTTTACATTGTCAAATCCACTTTCTTCAATCATTTTACGGATAATATATTCTGTCTGTCCGATGTATCCGTACACCAGTCCGGCCTGCATGGCACTGACGGTTTCTTTGGTAAGAATCGTCTCCGGCTTGCGAATCTCAATCTCCGGAAGCTTGGCCGCCTGCTGCCACAGAGCATTGGCAGATGTGCGGATTCCGGGTGAAATCACGCAGCCAATGAACTCTCCGTCCGGCGTGATAAGGTCATATGTCGTTGCGGTTCCAAAATCCACAACAATAACCGGACCGCCATAAAGCTCATAGCCGGCTACGGCATCCACGATACGGTCTGCGCCGGTCTCTTTCGGATTGGAAGTCTTGATTTTAATACCGGTCCGGATTCCTGCTCCTACAATAATCGGCTGCAGATTAAAATATTTGATAATCGCGCTGGTAAAGGAATGCATTACCGCCGGAACCACGGATGCGATAATCACAGCATCCACATCCTCTTTTTTGTAGCCTTTATATTTAATGGCATCAAGAATAAACAGTCCATATTCATCGGAAGTACGGTTTATTTTTGTTCTCATACGGAAGGTATCGCATATCTTTTTTCCCTGAAAAATACCAAACGTAATATCTGTGTTTCCTATATCAATCCCTATTAACATGATTTCTCCTCCATCCCTTCTCCAAGGAAAAAGACTCTGTAATATGTTTCCAGACTCTCCAGCAGTTCTTTCTTATCCTGCTGCATCTGTTTTATTTTCAGTACGCTTCCTATCTCATCAAAGAAATAGTCGTCTTCTTTTGCTTCCACCGCAAAATTAAGGCTGCCCTTTTCATCAAACTCCAGACGGAGAATTCCTCCCACATCCGTTGTAAAAAGGACGCACATGACCTTTAACTCATCCTGTATGGTCTTCGGAAGTGACTCAAACTCCGGATTAAAATAAAAGAGTTCCTCATAGCTGCTGGCTCCGCAGAGTATTTTTTTATCCTCTAACATGATCTCCTCCTAAACATATCCGTAAAGACCCCGAACAGATACCTCGCCGGTAAAAACCGTTTCCTCCCTGCCCAGTTCATCCTGAATACGCAGTTCTCCCTTTTCGTTAATCCCAAGGGCTGTACGAATCCGGGTGCCCTGTCTGGAAACGATTTTCACTTCTTTTCCCACATTAATTAAATGCGAATCGTATTCTTTTACAAACGGGCTGAGGTCTCCCTCCCGCAGGAATATTTCAAAACGTTTCATAAATTCTGCCAGAAAATCTGCCAGAAATGCCGCCCGCGTAATCCGCTCCCCGGTTTCCTTTCGAATGGATGTCGCCATAGACACAATGTCCTCTTCGAATTCCATCCGGTTCAAATTGAATCCGACCCCAATAATTACATAGGATATCTCTCCCATCTCCGCACCCATTTCCGTCAGTATTCCGCAGATTTTCCGGTTATGCAGCACAATATCATTGGGCCACTTAATCTGACAGCTTTCCCTGCTGTATCTCTTTGCGACTTCGGCTGCCGCCATTGCAGCAACAAGGGTAAGCATGGATGCCGATTCCGGCGGGATATCCGGTCGAAGCAGCAATGAAAAAAACAAATCCTCGCCCTTCGGAGAAATCCATGTTCTTCCCCGGCGGCCCTTTCCCGCCGTCTGCTGATTCGCCACAAAAACACTTCGGTCCGGTGCATACCCAGCCGACCGTTTTGCCTCCTCATTGGTGGAATCCACCGAATCATAACAGTAAATCTCTCCCCCCGGAATTCCGTCCGGCAGATACTTTCCGATTTCTTCCCGGGTGATGAGGTCCGGACTTTGCAAGAGCCGGTAGCCTTTGCGAGACACCGACTCAATGACATATCCTTCTTCCTTCAATATATTAATATGCTTCCAGACTGCGGTTCTTGATACACCAAGCCTGCTGCATATCTCCTGTCCGGATATAAAATCCGGACTGCTTTTTAAGATATTAATAATCCTGTTTTTCATATCTTTAAATGATTATCTTCTCATTATCTCCCGAGAGTTGCCACCATAACCGCTTTAATCGTATGCATTCTGTTTTCCGCCTCATCAAATACCACGGAATTTTCCGAGCGGAATACCTCATCCTCTACCTCACGGATATCCAGTCCCAGACGGTCTCTCATATCCTTCGCCACAGCGGTTTCAAAATCATGATATGCCGGCAGGCAATGCATAAACAGACATTTGTCATTACCGGTATCTTTCATCATCTTCTGCGTAATCTTAAATGGAGAGAGTGCTTTTACTCTTATCGGATAAAGCTCTTCCGGCTCTCCCATACTCACCCAGATATCGGTATAGATTACATCAGAGCCTTTGACATCCTCCGGGTCATGGGAAATCGTAATGGTTGCGCCGCTCTTTTTCGCAAGCTCCTCAGAAACAGCAAGAACCTGTGGGTCGCATACGGTTTCCTCCGGGCCGACCGCTTTAAAATTCAGTCCCATAATGGCACTGCCATACATCAATGCATACATAACATTATCCGATAAATCCCCAACAAAAGTAAGATTCATCTCTTCTAATGGCTTATCAATATGTTCTTCCATGGTCAGAAAATCTGCCAGAACCTGTGTCGGATGGTCAACATCGGTCAATCCGTTCCATACCGGAACTCCCGAATATTTTGCCAGGTCTTCCACGATATCCTGTCCAAATCCACGATACTCGATTGCATCATACATTCTTCCGAACACCTTTGCCGTATCTTCAATGGACTCTTTTTTGTTCATATGAGAATTGGACAGATAAGTCACATGCGCTCCCTCATCGACCGCTGCCACCTCAAAGGAACAGCGGGTTCTGGTGGAAGATTTATCAAAAATCAGGACGATATTCTTCCCCTTTAACTCCTCGCCCAGAATCCCTTTTTTCTTCTTTTCTTTTAATTCATGTGCCAGGTCAAGCATATATCGGATTTCATCTTTATTAAAATCAAGCAGTGTCAGAAAATTACGTCCTTTTAAATCCATGATGTCTCCTCCGTTTTTCTTTCAGAAATCTTTGTATACAGCATTTTTGTATGCTGCCCTCTGCAAAAATTTAACAAAATATCACTCAAATGTCAAGTAGATTAATGCGTCACATAATTGGCAATCAGATTGTAATCCAGCGCTTCTTTGCAGGTGTCCAGAAGGGTTTTGGCCCTCTCACTGTATTTGCTGCACAAATTGACATTCAGGTTCTTCTCCACCCCTGTCATAAGGTCGAGCAGCCGCCCGTTTTCTACAGAACCATCCTTCCCGATGATAAACAGCATATTATCATCTCCGGTAATAAAAGAATCTTTTCCCACATAGGAAATCTGTGCCACAAATCCCTCCGTGGCATTGAGCAAATCCTGACCGAACACATAAGGCTGCTCCATATCCAACTCCATAAGATTAGCAATGGTCGGCATGATATCCACCTGGCCGCCTACCGTTCCAATCGTTCTGCTTTCTCCCAGTCCCGGCAGATGAATAAGAAACGGGACATTTAAAAGTTCGTCATAATCATAAGTCTTTCCGAGGAACTGTGACATTTTTTCTTTGACTGCCGGTGTCTCCAGATTCATTCCCTGATGGTCTCCATAAATCACAATCATGGTATCTTCATACATATCCTTTTCTTTCAGATAGGAAATAAGTTCACCGAAAGCTTCATCTGTGTAACGCACGGTCTGCAGATAATTTCCAAAGGTAGTTCCCTTATCCTCTTCTTTCAGGCTGAGTGTTGCCAGCTTCGAATCCAGTTCATACGGGATATGATTGGTCAGGGTAATCATAAAACCGAAAAATGGCTGGGACTGTGCCGAAAGAATGTCCACCGCCTGCCGGAACATTTCCTTATCCGTCAGTCCGAATCCGGAAACTTCGGTCACATCAAGTTCTTCCTCGGAATAATAGTGTTGGAAGCCCTGATTTTTGTAGGCTTCATTCCGGTTCCAGAAGGTTTTGACATAGCCATGGAAGGCCATGGCGCCATAACCCTCATTTCGAAGCAGCCACGGAAGGCCATTGTAGGTGTTGTCCACGTACAGCCGGTAGCATTCTCTTTCTTCATTGGCATACAGCCCATTCAAAGCAGAAAACTCCGCATCACAGGTGTTCCCCACTCCGGTGGTAGAATAAAAATGATTAAAATACAGCGTGTCCTCCGAGAGCAGACGATTCAGATTCGGTGTGATTTCCTGCCCGTTGTACCAGGCCCCGATAACAAAATCATTGAGCGATTCGGTCTGAATTAAAATTAGATTCTTTCCTTTTGCTGCTCCTTTATACCGGGTTCCCGATGATTTCGGGACATTTTCTTCGATGGTCTTAAGAAGCTCCTCTTCATCCACATTTTTCCGTCTCATTTTTCCCAGCACATTTACCCCGATATCGTTGGTATGGTAGGTAAAAAATTCAATATGATTTACTTTCTGAACAGAGCGGAGATTGGCCGGATTCCAGCCGTAATAGTACCAGAGACATACGGAAACCGCGGCAAGCAGCCCGCAGACTCCAACCCTTATATACAGCCATGGTGCCGGTAGCTCTGAAAGCGGCCGGTGCGCAGCCGCCTTCCGGCGAAACCAGAAAAATGCAAAGGGAGCATCGATAAGGGTCAGCAGGCAGCCCGGACTCACCGAGGCACCGAGTACATTTCCATCTCCCGCAATTTCCCGCAGACTGGAAAGCTGATAAATCTGATTCACAGAAATATATTTTCCAAAGTAGCTGCTGTAGGCTGCGTCTGCAAACATAATCAGAGTGATTATTATATATATGAAATAAAAGGTCCACCGTAACGGTCTGCTGTCCTTCAGAGAACAAAGCTCCAAAAGGGTAAGCAACAGACATATCGTGATAAGAGGCGCTTCAAATACCACCATCATATCAAGCATATCTGTCTGCCAGTAAAAAACAAATACTTTCAGCAGCAGAATAAGGTAAACCGGCCAGAACTTTTTCATGCATTCATCTCCTGTCTGTTCTGCTTAAGGATAGAAAAGAAAGCCTGTCTTTCTCTCAGGATTAAGACCAGGCTCTCTTGATAAGTCAGTTTTTAATTAAATTCCATCTTATTCTTCGATTTTCAGAGGTTCCGTTGCCACTTCTTTCACGGAAGAAACCAGTCCGGCAAGGCTCTGAATCTCTGACGGAACGATAATCTTGGTTGCTTTTCCGTCTGCTGCTTTCTCGAAGGCTTCGAGAGATTTCAGTTTGATTACGGCATCGTCCGCTCCGGCTTCCTTAATGGCACGAAGTCCGTCTGCCGTAGCCTGCTGTACCTTAAGAATCGCTTCTGCCTGACCTTCGGCTTCACGAATCATGGCTTCCTTTCGGGCTTCTGCTTTCAGAATGGCAGATTCCTTTTCCGCCTCTGCTTCCAGAATCATGGATGCCTTATGTCCTTCTGCGATAAGGACGGAGGACTTTTTCTCACCTTCGGCACGAAGAATCGCTTCTCTTCGTTCACGCTCTGCCTTCATCTGCTTCTCCATGGCATTCTGAATCTCTGCCGGAGGGATGATATTTTTAAGCTCCACACGGTTTACCTTAATACCCCATGGGTCGGTTGCCACATCCAGAGTGGCACGCATCTTGGTGTTAATGGTCTCGCGGGATGTCAGCGTAGCATCCAGCTCCAAATCACCGATAATATTACGAAGGGTGGTGGCGGTCAGATTCTCAATCGCCATAATCGGATTATCCACACCGTAAGCATACAGCTTCGGATCGGTAATCTGGTAATAAACCACCGTATCAATTCTCATGGTTACGTTATCCTTGGTGATAACCGGCTGCGGTGCAAAGTCCACTACCTGCTCCTTTAAGAGCACTCTTCTTGCCACCCGGTCAATAAACGGTATCTTAAAATGAAGTCCCACGGACCATGTACCGTTATATGCGCCAAGACGTTCAATAACATATGCCTGTGCCTGCGGAACAATACGCACACAGGACAAAACAACATAAATGACAAATAAAATAATAATAATTCCAAAAATTGTACCTACGATACTCATACCACTGATTCCTCCTTACATTATTACGTTACTCAGTCACCGGCTCCACAATCAGCTTTACTCCCGATATGCCCCGAACCGTTACCTTCGTATCCTTCTCGAGAATCATATCCTCTGATACACTTCGCGCCGTCCAGACCTGACCTTTAATGGTGACCTGACCTTCCGCCCGGAGATTGTTAATGGTCTCCGTCACGATGCAGGTATTCCCCACCAGACTTTCCGCATTGGTCTTTACCGTCCGGTTGTTAAAATACTTCTGTGCCAGCGGTCTTGTCAAAAACAGCAATACCAGTGATACTACAAGAAATACGCCAATCTGTACCGGAAGCGACATTCCTACAGCCGCCGCAACCGCACCAAACAGTGCTCCTCCGGCGAACCATACAGTCATAAGGCCCATAGTCATAATCTCAAGAACCAGTAATACCGCAGCCGCAATCAGCCAGTAAAATACGGTCATGCTCATTCCTCCCTACCAGAATCAGGACAACCGATGTGCCCCCATTCTCCTGATAATGACTATATTCTATCTTATATCCCGAAAGAAGTAAATATAAATCATCGGATTTAACAGATAATTAACAGTATATTTTCCCCATTTTTACTTTATATGATGCGGACATCCGGCACAGTTTCCGCCACAGCCGATACATTTTCCGCTCTTTTTTCTTTTTCTGGTATGACAGACTGCCGCAATCAACCACAGTGCCAGTACCGAAAGTACAATAAAATCTCCGATTCCCATCTTCATCCTCCGACCGCCGATTTACCTAAAACAGCATTCCCACATGGAATACCAGCGCCGCAACCAGCCATGCGACCACGCACTGCAGCACAACTACACCGATGGTCCGAAGCGTAGAGTTCATCTCCCTCCGAATAGCCGCAATGGCTGCCACACAAGGCGTATACAAAAGGGTAAATGTCAGGAAGCTGGCTGCCGACAGCGGGGTAAATACGGTGCTTAACGCAGCAGATACATTGGAAGCACTGGTGCCAAGCAAAACGCTTAAGGTGGATACCACTGCTTCTTTTGCGGTAATTCCGGTCACCAGCGCAGTCGATATCCTCCAGTCGGAAAAACCAAGCGGTGCAAACAACGGAGAGATTAACCGGCCAAGCATTGCCAGAAGGCTGTTCGCACTGTCCGCTGCCACATTCAGTCGGCTGTCAAAGGTCTGTAAAAACCATATTACAATCGTCGCCATAAAAATAATGGTAAACGCTCTCTCCAGAAAGTCTCTGGCCTTTTCCCACATCAGCAGCAGAACACTTTTTAAGGAAGGCAGACGGTAATTGGGAAGTTCCATGACAAAAGGCATCGGTTTCCCGGTAAAGAGAAACTTTTTAAAGAGTAATGCCATAAGGATTCCCGTTACAATACCTCCAAAATACAAAAGCGTCATAACAAAAACCCCGTGTCCCGGGAAAAATGCCGCGGTAAACACGGTATAAATCGGTATTTTAGCGGAACAGCTTATGTAAGGCACCAGCATAATGGTCATATTTCTGTCCCGGTCCGAGTAAAGGGTTCTGCTTGCCATAACCGCAGGAACCGAGCATCCAAAACCAATCAGCATCGGCACAAAGCTCCGTCCGGATAACCCGATTTTACGAAGTAGGGTATCCATTACAAAGGCAATTCTTGCCATATATCCCGTATCTTCCAGAATTGATAAAAAGAAAAACAGTACAAGAATAATCGGCAGAAAGCTTACCACACTGCCGACCCCGGCAAATACACCGTCTACCACAAGACTTTTTACCACCGGATTGATTCCGTAAACGGTCAGTCCATAGTCAACCCAGGCCGTCAGGCGCCCAATCCCCTCACTCAGATAATCGCTGAGGAAGGTTCCCACCGGCCCAAAGGTCATCCAGAAAATAAAAATCATGATTCCTGCAAAAAGCGGCAGGGCAAGAATACGATTCGTCAGCAGATTATCAATATGAAGACTTCGGATATATTCTTTGCTGAGGCTCGGTTTCACCACCGCTTCTTTACACACCTTTTCAATAAAGGAATACCGCATGTCCGCCAGTGCGGCATTCCGATCCAGTCCGCTGTCGGCTTCCATCTCGATAATACTGTGTTCCATCATTTCCAGTTCATTTTCTGAAAGCTTCAGACGACTGATTATATCATGGTCTCCTTCTATCAGCTTGCTGGCGGCAAAACGGACACTCATACCTCCCGCCTTTACATGGTCTTCCACCTGATGGCACATACCATGAATGCAGCGGTGAACCGGTCCCGGACCGCAAAAATCATAAACCTTTGGACAAATCTGACGTTCTGCCACGTGGAAAATGCTGTGTATTAAATCCTCCACACCTTCATTCTTAATGGCACTGATGGGAATAATCGGAATCCCCAGTTCCTTTTCCATTTTTACAATATCGATGGAGCCTCCGTTTCCCCGAACCTCATCCATCATATTTAAGGCCAGAACCATCGGAATATTCATCTCAATTAACTGAAGTGTCAGGTAAAGATTTCTCTCAATATTCGTGGCATCCACAATATTAATTATTCCGTCCGGTTTCTCATTTAAGAGGAAATCTCTCGTCACAATCTCCTCACTGGTATAAGGCCGCAGAGAATAAATCCCCGGCAGGTCCACTACCTTTCCCTCGCCGCTTCCTGATTTAATCTGTCCATATTTCTGGTCCACCGTCACACCCGGGAAATTCCCCACATGCTGATTTGAACCGGTCAGCTGATTAAACAGCGTTGTTTTTCCACAATTCTGATTGCCTATTAAAGCAAAAACCATACTTCTCTTCCTTTCCTCTTAATGATATCCCTGCTTCCAAAATCCAAGTACCTGTCCCGGATATCATGAGGTAATCTCTATCATCGCCGCATCTTCTTTTCTTATGGTAATATCATATCCTCTCAGATGAATCTGGATAGGGTCTCCCATAGGTGCCACCTTTAACACTCTGACCTGCGTTCCCGGAATCAGTCCCATATCCAGAAACCGGCATCGAAGGCTTCCCTCGCCTCCCACCGTGGTAATTTTTGCGGTTTTTCCAAGCGGAAGTTCTGCCAGTGTCATTCCAATCATCCTCCATTTCTATATAGGCCCGACTTTTTTGTCGGTTAGTAGTCCTTAATCACAGTTAGTATAGTCTAAATGATAAAAAAAATCAATAAGCCCGTATATTTTTTTCACGAAAAAAGAGAATCCCGATTTTCGAAATTCTCTCTGTTATCTTTCGTATCTTATAATATTTTCTCAAGCTCCCGGATAATGGCAGATAAATCGCCGGCTACCGCCTCACTTTTTACGTACAAATCCCGGAAAAGCTGATTGAGGTTTTCCTCAAAATGCTCCGGCAGCCGCCTGCACTGCGTTTTGCAAAGCGATATCAGACGCTTCTCTCCCGGATGAGTGCATTCGTTAAGCGCAAAAATAATATCAAAATATGACTCCATAAATGCGGCAGTTCTGTGGCTGATACTGACCACATCTCCTCTTTTTACCGCTTTGGCAATCTGCGCCTCATAAGCCGGCATGGCAGTGTGAAGGAGCTTTCTGTTTCTTTCTATAATATTATCCCGAAGTTCTTTTGGATATGGAACCTCAAAACGTTTCTTTGCCTGTCCCAGACGCCCGTCTTTATCATAAATCACCCGGCATGTACGAAGATTATGCCACATACAGGTGGTATAACCGTTACGGGCATCATGCTTTTCCACTACCGAGGCCACATTATTTACAAAATCGTCCAGATTGCGGTAAAGAATGTCAATGTCGATTCCGTTTTTTAATGTACAGTTATCCTCGTACTCCCAGAAATGATTTCCAATCTCCATGACGCTGCAGTATTTTTCAAGAATCTCCCGCCGTACACTTTCTTCCACCGGCCCGGTACAGTAAAGATAAACATCATAATCCGATTTTTCATCATAGACTTCCCCGGCCCTGGAGCCGCCCAGAGCAATTGCCTCCACCGGTTCCAGCTCCGACAGTTCCTTCCATAACTTTTCTACCATTGTTTTTCTCCGTTTTCTATGGTGTTTTGATGCCTCTATTATGACATCTGCCGGTCAAAAAAACAAGGCGCAGTCTTTTATTTATATTTCCGGTCATATAACAGGGCTGCCAGAAGTACCACAAAGCAGGAACCGGCATTGTGGACCAATGCCCCTGTGGTCGGTGTCAGAACACCGAGAACCGAAAGGGTCACAGCGACAAAATTGATGCACATGGAAAGGGTTATGCTGCATTTAATGGTCCGCACCGTGGCATTTGACAGCCATTTAAGATATGGAATCCCGGAAAGCTCATCACTCATAAGAACGATATCTGCCGCCTCGGCAGCAATGTCACTTCCGATGCCTCCCATGGCCACTCCGATACCTGCGGTTTTGAGAGCAGGGGCGTCATTTACCCCGTCACCAATCATACATATTTCTCTGCCGCCTTTTTGGAGCAGCCGGATTTCTTCCACCTTTTCCTCCGGAAGCAGCTCCGCGTGTATGTCGGTAATGCCTGTCTGTTTTGCAAAATATTCAGCTGTTTTTTTGTTATCTCCGGTCAGAAGAACCACATCAGTATTCATTTCCCGAAGCCGTTTTACCATTTCTTTGGCCCCGGGACGAAGCGTATCGGATAATGCCAGAATTCCCAGACATCCTGTACGGTCTGCCGTCAGCACACAGGCTTTTCCCTGCTCCTGAAGCTTTTTCGCCGCCTCCTGTGCCC
>JALEIY010000215.1 GCA_022769785.1 Eubacterium sp. | reverse complement strand
TAGGAGCAAAAAGAAAAAAAGAGTTGAAAAATGATAGCTTTTATTATAGAATTGTATGTATGAATGATTTACTAGATATTTAAGGAGGATTTCAGATATGATTTCTGCAGGCGATTTTAAGAATGGTTTAACAGTTGAGATTGACGGAAACGTATTTCAGATTGTTGATTTTCAGCATGTAAAACCAGGTAAGGGAGCGGCATTCGTTAGAACAAAGTTAAAAAATATCAAGAGTGGCGGTGTAGTTGAGAAAACTTTCCGTCCGACTGAGAAGTTCCCACAGGCACACATTGAAAGAACAGATATGCAGTATCTTTACACAGATGGCGATTTATATTATTTCATGGATGTTGAGTCCTTTGATCAGATTGCCCTCAATGAAGAAGCCATTGGCGATTCTTTAAAATTTGTGCGTGAGAATGATATGGTTAAGATGATTTCTCACAATGGAGATATTTTCGCTGTTGAGCCTCCGTTATTTGTTGAACTTGAAGTAACTGAATGTGAACCGGGTGAAAAAGGTAATACAGCAACCGGAGCTACCAAGCCATGTACCGTAGAGACCGGAGCAGTTGTATATGTTCCTCTCTTTGTCAACCTTGGCGATAAGCTGAAGATTGATACCAGAACCGGAGAATATTTATCCAGAGTATAATACTCCCGGGTGATTGGATAAGATAATTTGCAGGCGAAAATCATTCTATTGATTTTCGCCTTTTATAGTGATATTTCTTTTAGGATAAAACCATATAATTGGTCAGGAGGTTGTTATGAAGAAAGGTAAAATGAAAATAGTACAGTATGTTATTGTCGCATTTGTCGTTGTCGTTCTTCTGTGCGGAATATTCTCTATTCTGAAGAGACTGACAGCCACTTCATCCACAGATAAACTGAGCGAAAGCAAGAAGGAAAAGGGCGTAGAGACTACCACCGAAAAAAAGGTGGATAACAGTATCCCGATTACGAAGCTTTCTGTCGGGGCACCTGCAGGAAACATCCGGGTGGGAGAAACCATGCAGCTTGATATTGCTTATGAACCGGCAGACGCTACCAATCCTGAACTGAAATGGAGCTGCAGCGAAGACGGCTTTGTTTCCGTTTCAGAGGATGGTGTTTTGACTCCTTCCGAAGACAGCGAGAAGAGTACGGTGACAGTAACCGCGGAAACCACCGATGGTTCAGACATCAAGACATCTTTTGAGCTTCGTATTTATCCAGAGATTGACCCGTCAAAACCAATGGTGGCCATTACTTTTGATGACGGTCCGTATCCGGATACGACCAATCCGATGCTGGATGCTTTGGAGGAAAACTATGCAAAAGCAACATTCTTCTGCCTTGGACAGAATGTGGAATATTATCCGGAGGTTGTGCAAAGAGAATACGAGCTGGGTCTGGAAGTGGCAACGCACACATACAGTCATCAGCAGCTTCCGACTCTTTCTGCCAGCGCGCTGGAAGAAGAAATCACCAAAGCAACCAATGCAAATAAAAATGCCACTGGTGTTGCACCGACACTGATGCGTCCGCCTTATGGAGCTGTAAACAAAACCGTTCTTGAGGCAGCGGGTAACCACGGGCTTTCCTGCGTAAACTGGTCTCTTGATACAGAAGACTGGAAGACCAAAAATGCGGATGCAACTTACAAACAGGTAATGACGGCTACCGATGGTGATGTGGTGCTTCTTCACGACATTCATGAATACAATGTAAATGCGGTACAGCGTTTTGTTCCGGATTTAATTGAACAGGGATTCCAGCTTGTGACGGTTTCCGAACTGTATGCCAACCGGGGTGAAACCCTCGACCCGGGAACTTTGCATTATCGTACAGACCCTACGACAGAGGCCCAGGAAGAAACCACAGCCGCAGATACGGAAGACGGAGAAGATGAAGAGGATGGAGACTGGTAAAATGTCTCAATACAATGTAGAAAAGGGCTCTCATCAAAGTGACAGAGATATCTGCTATCATAACGATTACAGTCCGAGATATGAAAAGCCCTGTAATATCTATAAAAAAGCAAGGCTTCATATGAAAAAAATAAAAACAGAACATAATAAAAAAGAGGCAGACGCATAATTGATATGCTGCCCTCAGGCAGGACACTGAAATATAAAACCTGCCTGGGGAGCATATCATAAATTGCGGAGCCTCTTTTTTTCTGGAATCTACGCCAGGATTTAAGCGGTGTGAGGAGCTTCTTTTTTTCTGTTGTTAAACAGAAAGATGGCAATGGAAGCCAGGATAATAATACCGTAGCCGACAAAACTGAGACGGTCCGGAATCTGACCGAAAAACAGGAATCCCAAAATAGTAGAGAAAATAATCTGCGAATAATCGTAAATTGATATTTCTCTGGCAGGAGCATAGGTGTACGCTGCGGTGATGGTAAATTGACCGCCGCTGGCAAAAAGACCGGCAAGCAATAAAATGCCAAACTGTTTCAGGCTCATAGGCTGAAAATGGAAAAGCAGAAATGGCAGGGTAACCAGGCAGGAAAACGCAGAGAAGAAAAAGACAATAAAAGGCCCTTTCACTCCGTTTTGTCCCAGAATACGAACATAAGTATAAGCAATGCCGGCACCCAGTCCCCCGAGAAGGCCAATAAATGCAGGAAAGCTTGCCATAAAATCAATCCCCGGTCGAATCACAAACAGACTTCCGATAAAAGCGGTAAATACACAGCCTGCCGCAAAGGGATGAACCTTTTCGTGAAGCAGCAGGAAAGAAAACAGGATGGCAAAAAACGGAGACAGCTTATTAAGAATGGAAGCGTCCGCAACCATCAAATGGTCTACGGCATAAAAATTACATAAAATTCCGAGCGTGCCGCAGATGGACCGGATCAGTAATGGCTTCAGCTGTCCTTTGGGAACGGAAAGAGGAACCCGGTTTTTACAAAGTGTAAACAGAGCAAAAAACATGGCAACGAAGTTCCGGAAAAAACTCTTTTCTATAGAAGGAAGGTCGCCGGAAAGACGAACCATAATATTCATCAGGGCAAAAAAGAAAGCCGAGAGAATGATTAACAGGATTCCTTTATTTTTTTGACTCATAAAAAAACCTCTTTTCAAAATAAAATCCTGTTTATATTATATTCTTTTTGAGAAAAATGCAAGATGAAGGATAGAACAGAAAAAAGATAAAAAGAGATATAATGAGAAAAAAAGAGAAAAAAAGAGATATATTAATTTATATATGGATATTTCTGGATTTCAAGGGTTTTGTAATTTGCAATTAGAAAGGAAAAAACATATTATAGGTACAGTGATTAGCACTCAAACGAGATGAGTGCTAACAAGATAGATAATAACATATTTTGAACAGGAGGCATTTGATATGAAGTTAGTACCATTAGCAGCCAGAGTCGTATTAAAACAGCTGGAAGCAGAAACAAAGACAAAAACAGGCATTATTCTTACAAGCTCTGCACAGGAAAAACCTCAGGAAGCAGAAGTGGTAGCTGTAGGACCTGGAACAGAAGATATAAAAATGGAAGTAACACAGGGACAGAAGGTAATCTATTCTAAATATGCCGGAACAAATGTTAAAATGGGTGAAGAAGAATACATTATCGTAAAACAGAGTGATATTTTAGCAATTGTAGAATAAGAAAAGACAGGAGGAATTGACCATGGCAAAAGAAATCAAATATGGTGTAGAAGCCAGAAAAGCATTAGAAGCAGGTGTGAATCAACTTGCAGATACTGTAAGAGTTACTTTAGGACCGAAAGGACGTAACGTTGTTTTAGATAAAAGCTTTGGCACTCCGCTGATTACAAACGACGGTGTTACCATCGCAAAAGATATTGAATTAGAAGATGCCTTTGAGAACATGGGTGCTCAGATTGTAAAAGAAGTTGCAACAAAAACAAACGATGTTGCAGGTGACGGAACAACAACCGCAACTGTTCTTGCACAGGCTATGATTAACGCAGGTATGAAAAACCTGGCAGCCGGTGCAAATCCGATTATCTTAAGAAAAGGTATGAAAAAAGCAACTGATGCTGCAGTGGAAGCAATCAGCAATATGAGTCAGCAGGTTGGCGGAAAAGAGCAGATTGCCAAAGTGGCATCCATTTCTGCAGGAAATGAAGAAGTTGGTGCTCTGGTTGCAGACGCAATGGAAAAGGTTTCCAAAGATGGTGTTATCACAATTGAGGAATCCAAAACCATGCAGACAGAGCTTGATTTAGTAGAAGGTATGCAGTTCGACCGTGGATATATTTCCGCATATATGGCAACAGATATGGAGAAAATGGTTGCAGAGCTGGATAACCCATATATCTTAATCACAGATAAGAAAATCAGCAACATTCAGGAAATCCTTCCGCTTCTGGAACAGATTGTACAGAGTGGCTCCAAGCTCCTCATCATTGCCGAGGACATCGAAGGAGAGGCTCTTACCACACTTATCGTTAACAAATTAAGAGGAACCTTCTCAGTAGTTGGAGTAAAAGCTCCTGGTTATGGTGACAGAAGAAAAGCTATGCTTGAGGATATCGCAATCCTTACAGGCGGCACCGTAATTTCTGAAGAAGTCGGCCTTGATTTAAAAGATGCTACAATGGATATGCTCGGACGGGCAAAATCCGTTAAGGTTGAAAAAGAAAATACCGTTATTGTTGACGGAATGGGCGAAAAAGACGCAATCGAAGCAAGAGTTGGTCAGATTAAAATGCAGCTTGATGCAACAACATCTGAATTTGATAAGGAAAAATTACAGGAAAGACTTGCTAAGCTGGCAGGCGGCGTAGCAGTAATCCGTGTCGGTGCTGCAACAGAAACAGAGATGAAAGAAGCAAAAATGCGTCTGGAAGATGCTCTGGCAGCAACAAAGGCAGCAGTAGAAGAAGGTATTATCGCCGGAGGCGGTTCCGCATATGTTCATGCTGCAAAAGTTGTAAAAGAAATGGCAGCCGGCTTATCCGGAGATGAAAAGACCGGAGCAGAAATTGTATTAAAGGCTCTCGAAGCTCCTCTGTTCCACATTGCAGCCAATGCCGGACTGGAAGGCTCTGTTATCATTAACAAAGTTTCCGAAAGTGAAATCGGAGTAGGTTTTGATGCCTTAACAGAGACCTATGTCAACATGATTGAAACCGGTATCATTGACCCTGCTAAAGTAACAAGAAGCGCATTACAGAATGCAACAAGTGTTGCATCTACACTTCTTACCACAGAATCCGTTGTCGCAGAGATTAAAGAAGATAATCCGGCAGCTCAGATGCCAGCAGGCGGCGGAATGGGAATGATGTAATCAGAGTGTTATAAGAATACTTTCACAAAAAGAGAAAATGTCGCGTCGAATCGTCAGATTTGCGCGGCATTTTTTTTAGTTTTTCAGACCGAAAGGGATGCGGGTTGCAATTTATTATGGAAATTGTTAAAATGGTTGAGAAAATAAAAATATGAAGGTGAGCATTTGAATGTGAAAAAAGAAAAGTGTCTTAAGGAGAACAGGGTTTCTCTGGTCGTTTCTGTGTATAATGAAGAATTATCTTTGGAAGCATTTTATGACTGCACACAAAAGGTACTGGCGGACTGCGGATGGGATTATGAGATAATTTTTGTCAATGATGGAAGCGAGGATGGCAGTCTTGCTGTAATGAAAAGCTTTGCTAAAAAGAATTCCAGGGTTAAGATTATTGATTTTTCACGCAATTTTGGTCATGAAGCTGCGATGATTGCAGGGATAGATTATGCCACCGGTAATGGAATCATCTGTATGGATGCAGATTTACAGCATCCTCCGGAAGCCATACCGGATATTCTGGCAAAATTTGAAGAGGGCTATGAAGTTGTTTCGATGATTCGGGTCAAAAATGAGGATGCAGGTTTCATAAAAAGAATTACATCCCGGGCATTTTATAAAGTATTAAATATGTTAAGCCCTGTGAAGTTTGAAAATAACTCATCGGATTTTTTTGCACTCTCGGATAAAGTAGCGGATGTTTTACGGAATCATTACAGAGAGAGGGTGCGTTATCTGAGAGGATATGTACAAAGTATCGGCTTTCGGAAAACGACTCTTGATTTTGAAGCCGGACCAAGAAAGGCGGGAGAAAGCAAATATGATTTGAAAAAACTCCTGATTTTTTCGGTAAATGCCATTTGCAGTTTTTCGGATCTTCCATTGAAGCTGGGAATATATTCCGGATGTGCAGTGGGTCTTTTAGGGATTATTTTAATGATTTATACCATTGTTAATAAAATATTTTTTGATGTGCCGGGAGGGTATTCCACAATCATCGTGGCCCTGTGCTTTATGTTTGCGGTTACTCTGTTTGTCATAGGCATTATCGGAGAGTATATATCCATTTTATTTGCGGAAACAAAAGACAGGCCAATTTATATTGTGCGTGATGTCATAAAAGAGGAGGAAGAGTATGATTGTAAAACAGGTGACAGTAAGAGTAGAGAACAAGGAGGGAAAGCTTAAAGAGGTCCTTGATGTTCTTGCGGAAAAGCAAATCAATGTAGAAGCCATCAGTATGGCAGATACCGTAACCAGGCTTATCTTATCCAATCCGGAGGAAGTGGTAACGCTTCTTACGGAAAATGGTTTTCATGCAGAGCTTACCGATGTCATCCGTCTTACGGTTCCTTCCAGAGCCGGTGCGCTGGCGCAGATGCTTTCTGAAATTGCGGCGGAAAAAATCAATCTGGAATATATGTATGCCTTTGGAAGTGCCGAAGGGGACCAGATGATCATTTATCCGTCGGATTTAAAAAGAACAGAAGAACTGCTTTCCGGCTTTGAGCATACAGGTGGTTTTGAAGAAACAATCATGTGAGGAGATTTATGAGAAAAGCGGTATTAGTATTTTGTTGTCTGCTTCTGGGAACAGGATTGTCCGGTTGCCGGGAAGCCATAGATATCTTTGCCTCCGATGTCAAAATAATTAACAGCCGGACAGAGCTCTTTCAGGAAGTGGAGCAGTCATTAAAAGAAGGGAAAACTGAATTATCCTTTGAGACAGAAGAACTGGGGGAATCGGATTTTAGGATGTTAAATGAATCTCATGACGGATTCTTTGGCAGAGTGGCAAGCTATGAAATCAAAACATTAAAGTTCATGAATACTGCCCAGGTAACGCTTCGCCTTGAAACCATGGATAATTACTATGTAGAGAAGGCTTATTTGGCGGAAGAAGAGATACCGGCAGACAGAGAGAAAGCTGCCGAGCTTCTGGAAGTCTGTGAGGAGGTCCTTTCCGAAATGTCAGCGGAAGAAGACCCTTATAAGATAGAAAAAAAGATTCATGATTATCTGGTTACCAATGTTACCTACGGATATCCGAAGGGAGATAAGAAAGAGGACGCCTTTAGTGCATATGGCGCTCTGGTGGAGGGAAAAGCTGTGTGTAACGGCTATGCCCAGGCAATGAAGCTTCTATGTGATTTGTCAGGTCTGGAATGCGAGATGGTTACCGGAACTGCAGACGGAGAGGCCCATGCGTGGAATCTGGTCTGTCTGGACGAAGAGTGGTACCAGGTTGATGTGACCTGGGATGACCCGTCGCCGGATGTGCCGGGGCGGATATTCTATGCCTATTTTAATATTACCGACCGCCAGCTTGGCAATGACCATGTCTGGGAAAAAGAGCATTTCCCGCAGGCAGAAGGTACGAAATATAATTTTTTCCAACAAAAGAACCGTGTTTACAAAAATTATCAGGATTTTCATGATAATGTGGAAGAGATATTTGAAGATGCTTCTCCGGAGCATTTTCAGGTACAGGTGGGAGATTACAGCAAGGAGACTTATTCCGGGGATAATCTTCAGTTCCTTTTCCCATTAAGTGGTGCAAAGTCTCTGAGTATTGAGACGGTAGGGAAAAATCCCTATACAACCTTATATTTTACACTTTCCTATTGATAAAGTGAGAAAGGACCGATAAATGAACAAAGAACAATTTTTCAGAGAACTGGAGGAATGTCTGCAGGGTGAGGTATCAAATAACGAGCTGGCGGAATCCATGGCCTATTACAGAGACTATTTTCGCAGCCAGGAAGCTTCCGGCCACAGTGAGGCAGAGGTGATTGCTTCGTTGGGAAGCCCGAGACTCATTGCCCGCTCCATTATTGAAGCCAGAGGAAGAGCCGGGGCAGCAGAAAGCTCCCGCGGATATTATGATTCGGGAGAAACCTCTCCGGCAAATCAGCAGGCCGATGGCGGAAATGACCTGTTGAAAAAAATCGGAAGCATTGCGGTTATTATTCTGATATTACTTATTGTCGGAACGGTGGTACGTGCCCTTCTGCCGGTTATTTTTGTTATTATTATCGTTTTGATGATTCTCAGATTGTTTCGGAGGTAAACAGTGTTTAGTCCAAAAGAAATTGCAGAGGAAATAAAAAAACTGGAGCCGGAGCTTTCTGTCTGGAGAGAAATGTTTCATCGGATTCCGGAAAAAAGCATGGAGGAATTTGAAACGACAGAAGAAATCATTCGTCAGCTTACAGGGATGGGATATGAACCAGTCGCTCTATCGCCAACCGGAGTCTGTGCCTGTGTCGGCCCTGAGAAGGGATACACGCTGGCACTTCGGGCAGATATCGACGGACTTCCGGTGGAAGAAAAGACCGGCCTTCCTTTTGCTTCCGTTCATCCCGGATGGATGCACGCCTGTGGACATGATGGACATATTGCCGGACTGCTTGGAGTAGCAAAGGTTCTGAAACAGATGGAGGAAAAGCTGACGGTCCGGGTAAAGCTGATTTTCCAGCCGTCGGAAGAAAATACCTGTGGAGCCAAAATGCTTTTAAAACAGGGAATTCATAAAGATGTGGATGAAATATTCGGACTACATCTGTTTTCAGATATGGAGAGGGGAACGTTCTCCATAGAAGAAGGTCCCCGGATGGCTCAGACAGACCGGTTTTTCCTTACCTTTTATGGGAAGGGCGGGCACGCCGGGAAACCTCATCAATGTGTGGATGCCACGGTGATGGCGGCAGATTTTGTCATGAATATTCAGAACGTGGTTTCCAGAGAAATCAGTCCTGCCGACGGGGCGGTGATTACAGTGGGGTCCTTCCATTCCGGAACCCAGTATAATGTGATTTCAGGAGAGGCGAAGCTGGAGGGAACCTGTCGGAGCTTTCGTGAAGAAACGGCAGAGCATTTAAAAGAAGCGATTTACAGACGGGCGAAGGCAGTAGCTGACGGCTATGGAGGAAATGTGGAGATTTCCTATGATTTTGGTTCTCATCCACCCGTTGTTAACGAACCGGAAATGACCCATCGGATAGAAAAAGAGGCGAGAGCCTTTTGCGAGGATGCAAGGATGGTTTCGGTGCCCCCGCTGATGTTGGGAGAGGACTTTTCCTGGTATCAGACGAAGATTCCCGGAGTTTTTGCCTTTGCAGGCTGTGGCAGTGATGAAAACGGTGTCTGTTATCCGAATCATCATCCAAAGTTTGATATCGCACAGAGTGCTCTTCCGATGGCAGTAAAGCTTCATATGTCGGCAGTGCAGGCGGCCATGCGAAAAGTGGAGCAATAATAAAGGAGCAGTATGGATTATTTATCACATAATATCGGGATTAATTTAAAAAGAATCCGGAAAGCAAAAGGAATGAGCCTTGACGTCGTGTCCGAACAGACCGGTGTCAGTAAAAGTATGCTTTCTACCATTGAAAAAGGAGATGCAAATCCTTCTATCGGTGTTCTCGGAAAAATAATCAGCGGACTTCGTATTGAACTCCAGGATTTGACACAGCCTCCGCAGAAGGATTCCTATCTCGTGGACATCGGAAAAATAGACCCGACCAAATCGGTGGAAGGAATGTATCAGGTCTGGACCTGTTTCCCGATTTCGGATAACCGGACAGTGGAAATCTACCGGATAGATATTGAGCCGGGAGGAGTCTATGAGAGTGGTTCTCATGGAGAACGCACCAAAGAATATATTGCCATGCTGGAAGGAGAACTGGCGGTTCGATTAGAAGACGGAGTTCATGTGGTGAAAAAAGAACAGTTTTTCCGCTTTGAATCCGACCAGCCCCATGTTTATATGAATACCGGAACGGAGAAATTAAGCTTTATGTCTTTCTTTGTCGTTTATTAAAGTTATTTTTGTGTTTGAAGATATTCCCGGACCATAAATGCTGCCATAAGCTCAAAACGTTCGGAAGGCTCATCCAGGCAAAAACCGAGCTGTTCCCTGAGAATATGAATCCGTTTGGTGACCGTATTCCTGTGGCAGTAGCTTTCCGAAGCGATGTGCTGAATGCTTCCCCAATGCTTCAGATAAAGAAAGAGGGTATCTGCCAGGTTGCTGTTATGTTTTAAATCATAATCAAGAACCGGTTTCAGTTTTTGTGTCACAAACCGTTCCGGTACAGAAGGATTATCAATGGCCTGAAGAAGCCTGTAAAAGTCCATATCTTCATTTCTTCTGGAATCTTCAAAGATCCGGTCATAATAATCTCTTGTAATATCGTAAATATGAATATGCCAGGGCATAACAAATAACGGATAGTTATGAGCGTCACAATAAGCAATCACCTTATCTGTGATATCTGCTGCGGAAAGCTGTTTTCCGATATTAAGAATCAGTCCGCTGGTATGGTGTTCGTTCAGAAGCCGGACAAAATGAAGCAGCCAGCTGTCCGTCCGGTCATAAAGTGCCCCTGTGGAGATAATCAGTTCGCCGGCCCGGAGAAAGCCGGCGTTGCTTTTGTCCTCTGCGACATATACCCATTTCACTTCCCGGTTGAGACCATTTTTTCCGGCAATTAGCTGTAATTCATATTTTTTCCCTGTTTCTGCAAAAAGTTCAGACAAAATCAGTGCCATTTCTATTCCCCTTTTTTTGATCGTATTCATAGCATACCATAAAATGTGCATCATGCACAGTAAAATCGAAAAAGAGTGTGCGCGCAAAACCTTGTCAAATAAAACAATTCGATTTACTATTTTACCAGAAAAGACAAAGGCGTCAGATGTTCGTAAAAGAATATCCGGCGCCGTTTTTATCTTGAACAGAGAATACAAAATACGCAAAGCATTTTTTGATGGTTTGTATAAGTGAAATAGGAGGAAAATGAAATGTTAAGAGAAGCATTACCTGAAATTGTAACAGAAACACTTCCTGGTCCGAAAGCGCAGGAAATTATCAGCAGAAGAGAAAAGGCAGTGCCGTCAGCCATTCGATGCGGCTATCCTGTGGTAATGAAACGGGCAGAAGGTGCCATGATTGAGGATGTGGACGGAAACCGTTTTCTTGACTGGATTGGCGGTGTGGGAGTTTTGAATATCGGCCACTGCCATCCGGAAGTAGTAGAGGCCGTAAAGCTTCAGGCCGATAGATATTTTCATGGAATGTTTAATGTCGTTACCCATACAGGGTATGTGGAGCTTGCTGAAAAACTCGGTTCCATTGCGCCGGTAAGAGGAGAACATGCAAAAGCATTTTTTACAAACAGCGGAGCGGAAGCAGATGAAAATGCGGTAAAGATTGCGAAGGCATTTACAAAAAGACCGAACATTATCGTATTTTCCGGTGCATTTCACGGACGAACCCTGCTTACCATGTCT
>JALEIY010000206.1 GCA_022769785.1 Eubacterium sp. | reverse complement strand
AAAATCCGTGTGCAGCTGGTCTTCCGGATGATAATAGAGATACCGGACACCAAGCATCAGATTGGATACGGGAGTCCCTCCCCGGTACAGGTATTCGTTACAGCCGGTATAAAATCCAAGAGAATCCATCATATTTACCATGTGGTCCATGGCTGTGGAGCCAAACAGGCCCACGGCATTCAGACGATACCATGCATTTTCATCCACCATCTTGGCATCTGCCAGCTCGCTGCGATAAAATGTTCCGTCAGATAGACTGTCTACCGCTTCTTCCATATCCTCTGTACCGGAAAAGAATTTCGACACACTGATTTGGCCGTTATACTCAAATCCGACCAGAGCGGTTGCACCGATTTCCACCACTGCCGCCAGGCAAAAAACTGCCGCATACCAGTTCTGTCTTTTCCGGTCAATCGTCATAATAAAAAGAATCATGCCATAAAGAATCAGCAGCATTCCGGCCACGCCGTACATTCCATCCGAAAGCGGCTCTTTTGCCAGTGTTCTGCTGACATAAAGAAGCCCCGTTCCCGCCAGACATCCAAGAACAATATGCCAGTTTCGAATCCCCTCTTTATGCTCCATAAGCTGAAAAAATACGGCTATCAGCACAAAACCAAGCAGAAACGAAAAGCGATTCGGGATGCCGTACTGATTATGAAATCCATGCCAGATGAAATTTAAAATATTCTCACTGAAGCTCACATAAAAAAATGCGGTCAGCACCAATACTTTAAGCTTCCGGAGCCAGTGAATCTCCCGGTTTAACAAATAAAGAAACAGGGCAAGAACGGCAAACATCCCAAGATAAAGATTGGCATTGCCGTCAAAATTATCGTGGCTGATTGGTGTTGCCAAATCAAACTGCCTGGTCAGCAAATCCGCAAATCCGGTCTCCCAGCCATGTTCCGGAAGCTGCATGGCATCCCCGGATGCCGTCTGTTTGATTCCCAGATATGCCGGAATCAGTAAAACCGCGGACATTCCTGCCGCCAGAAAAGAATAAAAGGCAAAGGCAATTCCCCGGAAGAAGAACTGTTTCACACTCTGAAAAGAATAAAACAGATACCAGATTACTGAGAAAATACAAATCATAAAGGCGATGTAATAATTACAGTAAAGAGCATAAAACAATGCCAGACAATACATACGACCGTCTTTCTTATCAATGAGCCGTTCAATTCCCATGATGATAATCGGGAAAATCATGATGGCATCCAGCCACATCACGTTCCAGCAGTACCCAACCATATAACTGTTTAAGGCGTAGGCCATGGCTGCCACAAGAACCGGCAAGCCCGGCTTTTTGGTTTTTGATGTAAAATATATGCCCGCTGTCAGTCCGCTTAAGGCAATTTTAAGCACGACCAGAAGACTGACCGCCATATTTAGCTGTGTTTTCTGAAATAGTAAAATAAACAGATTTAAGGGACTGGACAGATAGTAGGAAAACAGAGAAAGAAAATTAATGCCCAGACCGGCACGAAAGCTGTAAAACAGACTTTCCCCGCCCTTTAATTTGTCATAAAGTATCGAAAAAAAAGGCATATACTGATGAAGCCCGTCAATAATCAGCAGGGAATTGTCCCCAAAAGGCTGCACGCCAAAGCAGACAAGCACACCAATCATCACTCCCAGAGGAAGAAGAAATGACAGCAGATACAGATATTTTTTACTGATTTGCATTCTCCCTCACCCTCCTTTTTAATAAACAAAGACACTTCAGCATTCCCAGTCTTTTTTTCACCATAAATCCGAAGGTCCCATGATTCATTTCCGTCACATTTTCCCCGTGACGGCGATACAAAAGCAGAGGCTCTTTTAAAAGGCCCGTTCCGCCGCAAAGCTCTGCCGCCGTACCAATCCAGTAATCGTGCATATACATTTCCTCCGGAATCGGAAGAATGACCGGAAGCAGTTCTTTTCGAAAGGCCATACAGCACCCTACGTAACTGTTTTTGATAAGGTTTTTGAGGATACCGGTTCGACTGCCGCGAAGCTCAAATAGAGTTTTTTCTCCCGTATCATTTCCCTGGGTGTCCACCAGCTTTCCATTATGCAAAATGGCCATCACATCTGAGCGGGCAAATGCCCCAAGCACTTTTTTCACTTTATCCTTAACCCATATATCGTCCTGGTCCGCCAGGAAAATAATATCCCCGCCACAATGGGAAATGGCATTTTCAAAATTGCGCACCACGCCCTTATGCGGACCCTCTATCACCTGAATCCGGGAATCCTCCATTGCAAACCGTTCCAAAAGCTCATCCGAACCATCCTCTGCCCCGTCTACCGAAATGATAATCTCATCCTCCGGCCCCAATTGTTCCCGTATGGAGTTTAGCTGCTCATCCATATATTTTTTTCCGTTGTAAAAAGCCAGTGCTACTGAAATCCGCATCGCTGCCTCCTTCTTCTATCCTATAAAATGATATCCTCTTCTTCTTTTTTCTTCGCCGCTGCCAGAATTCTCTGTTTCTCTTCCTCCGGCACATTTTCATCCTGAAGAATTTTATCATAATTTTTTGTACTTCTTGTTAAATTATTTCCCAGAAATATTTTTTCCACCTGAGAGTCCATTCTTCCAATTACTACACCCATTTTTCCCCTCCTACATTTACGAACGTCAATTTGATTCACACTTTGTTCAAAGAGACAACAATAATTAGACATACTTTTTTATTATAGTTGAGACAGCAACAAAGAAATCCCTCTATTTCTTGTCGCTAAAGATTTTTTTCATATTTTGAAGCCCATATATCTTTTATATGGGCTTCCTCCTTTTTATGTATCTTTGTTAAACTAAGCTTTCGGGCTTTGTCCGGCCAGATAATTAATAAACTGCTGGGCCGTTCGTCCGGAGATACCTCCATGGGACAGCTCCCATTTATTTGCTTCGGCGCAGAGTTCTTTTTCGGAAAGTGTAATCTGCGGATATTTTTTGGCCAGATTAATTACAATGTCAAAGTATTCTTTCTGGGTTGGCTTTGAGAAATTAATCGTGATTCCGAAACGATAAACCAGAGACAGTTTTTCCTGCATGGTATCGGAGCGGTGCAGCTCTTCGTCCATATCGGAACGGTCTGACCAGGTCTCCCGAATCAGATGACGACGGTTGGAGGTGGCGTAAATCAGCACATTGTCCGGCTTCGTTTCCATACCGCCCTCAATGACCGCCTTCAGATATTTGTATTCAATCTCAAATTCTTCAAAGGACAAATCATCCATATAAATGATAAATCGGTAGTTCCGGTTTTTTATATGACTGATGACTGCGGAAAGATACTGGAACTGATGCTTATAGATTTCTATCATCCGAAGTCCCTGGTCGTAATACTGATTTAAAATGGCTTTTATGCTGGTGGATTTACCGGTTCCCGCATCGCCAAACAGCAGACAGTTATTTGCTGCTCTGCCCTGCACAAAGGCTTCCGTATTGTCAATCAGTTTCTTTTTCTGTATCTCGTATCCGGTCAGGTCATCTAAAACTACCTTATCCAGATTGTTTATCGGCAGGAAGTTCAGTTTTCCGTCTTCCGTATCCAGTCGAAATGCCTTGTTTAATCCAAACATTCCCACCCCATAATTTTTGTAAAAGTTCACCAGGGCGTCAAAGAATTCATCCGCATTTTCTGCCGCAGCAAGGGCATCCGACAATTCCCGGACTTTTTCGCTGACATTTTTATTGTACATACGCTCCTTTTTTACAATGGCTTTGTAATGGAGCAGGGTGGAAAAGCAATCAATGCCCAGAGTTTCCTCAATGGCCCGGAAATCATAATGAAACAGCCTGCGAAATACTTCGCAGTCGTTTTTTGCAAAATGATTCACGGTTCCGTCATTTGCCCCCACCTTTTCACAGGTGATACTGAAGGAAGTTTCATTGGTAATCAGCACAAAGGTCAGATAATTGTGCCATAAATTCTTATCAAAACCATAGGTGGTCGCCAGATCAAGAAGCTTTTTGACTTCTTTATAGATATCTGTAATCAGCTCTTCTCTGCGATAATGGCAGCTGTCAAAACGTTTGAATATTTCTGCCAGATTCGCCAGAATACTGTCTTCTCCCAAGTTGCTGTATAATATTAATTTTGCTGTTTCGCGATACACGCTATCGTCTCCTTTTTATTTATTCTTCTTCTGCAGTGTTTTCCGCAGACTCTTCTTTTATTACCTTATCCATAATTGCATCCACATTTAATGCCTGAAGCTGTGAGGAAAACTGTCTTTTCATTTCTTCAATCTTATTCTGTGCGCTCTCCCGGTCTCCGTCAAAGGCAGTATATCCTTCAAATTCCGTAACTGCCGCTTTATCCGGGTCTCTTTTTGTATACATTTCCAGACCTGGAAAGGCGTACTTCGGTTTATCTTCGTCATGGATATTTCCATTTCGGATATCCTCAAGAGTTACCAGCCCCGGGAAGGCATGCTTCGGCCGGTAATCCGGCATCTGAAATACATTAAAGCATTCCAGAATATTTACATCCGTCATATCATCCGGAAGCCCTTCTTTCAGATAAGACGGAAGATATTCTTTATAAAACTCATAAATCACCTGTTTTACTGCCGGCTCTTTGATGTCTGCCGGATAGGTCTCATCATTGATATAAAAATAATATCGGTCCACATATGGCAAAATGCGCTCTTCCGC
>JALEIY010000203.1 GCA_022769785.1 Eubacterium sp. | reverse complement strand
TTTATAAAAGGCCATATCACATTGATAGGTTGTCCAAAACTTGATGAAGGGGATTATTCTCGTAAGCTTACGGAGATTATCAAAAACAACAATATCCGAAGTGTCACTGTGGTAAGAATGGAAGTTCCATGTTGCGGCGGTATCGAAATGGCTGCCAAAACTGCATTGCAAAATAGTGGAAAATTTATCCCATGGAATGTGGTAACAGTTGCAACGGATGGAACAATTCTTTTATAAAATGTATGGACAGATAACAGTAATGTATAAAAGCTAGGAGGAGTTAAAATGTATAAAAATATTGAAAAGCAGGTTCCTATGAAATTAAAGGATTTAGTGGAGTATCATGAAGGACAGATTGTCAGCAAAACACTGGTTCAAAATGAACAGCTCAGTATGACAATTTTCTCCTTTGACAAGGGCGAGGAAATATCAACTCATGCATCCGGTGGTGATGCAATGGTAACTGTTTTGGAAGGAACCGGAAAGTTTACGGTGGGCGGAGAAGTATTCATTTTAAACGAAGGCGAAACATTGATTATGCCGAAGGATGTACCTCATGCGGTATATGGAGAGGAACGATTTAAGATGCAGCTCACAGTTTCTTTCTGATGAAATAGGTGGAGGTTGATTGATTTTTCTCTCAACCCCGAATGAACGGTGGTTTCGACGTACCGCAATAAAGGCTATGACTTTACCATCACTTCATCCACGGCTTATGACCATAAGTGGATGAACGGAAAAAATACCTATGAATCCATTAACCGGATTGTGGATGAAATCTTTAATTCTTTCCTGTCAAGACCCGATGTTACCCAGCCGATTCTCACACAGTATTGTGACGGAAAAAGAGTAAGCTGTCCCAATGCCATGAGCCAGTGGGGTTCTAAAAGTCTGGGAGATGACGGACTGTCGGCACCGGAGATTTTGAAGTATTATTATGGGGAAGATATCTATATTAATACAGCGGAGATGATTTCCGGGGTACCTGCCTCATATCCGGGCTATACTCTCACAATCGGTTCGACCGGAAATAAGGTCAGGCAGATGCAGGAACAGCTTAATGTGATTGCTGGGGATTATCCGGCGCTTCCGGTGATACGGGTGGATGGCATTTATGGCACGGGAACCGAGAATGCTGTACGGACATTCCAGAAAATCTTTCATTTGCCGCAGACCGGGGAAGTGGATTTTGCCACATGGTATAAAATCAGTCAGATTTATGTGGCGGTCAGCCGGATTGCAGAGCTTACCTGAAAAACAATGAAAAAGGAAATTCATATTATTGAATTTTTTCTGCATTTTTATGAACAGGAAAGAATTAACAGTAATATGGTTTCCTTTTTGTGTTAAAGTTGAAAAATTCATAAAAAAATAACTTTTCAGGTCTTTACTTAACAAAAACAGGAATTATAAATCTTAAAAAAAATAACTTGTATTTAAAAAAGATATATGTTAGAATTTGAGCAATTTAAGTTTGTATGCAAATAGCGGTGGCGTGTGTAAGCATCCTAGTCAGATTTGAAAAGATACGTTCCCGGCAGCAGTTTGTTTGATTGGTATATGTCATGTGAAATGAGCCGGGGGAACCCGTCTTTTTTTTTGCCATGGACAGGCAGCATCCAAAAGCTGTCGCCTCCGTTTGATGTATCAGATGACATAAATAATAATTAAGAAACAAGATGACACAGTCAATTGCGATACAGCAGAAAGGAAAAGATACCATGAAAGCATTTCTTATTCTGGAAGATGGAACGGTGCTGACCGGAGAGAGCTTCGGTGCATCGAAGGAGATTATCAGTGAAATCGTTTTTAACACTTCCATGACCGGTTACCTGGAGATTCTGACAGATCCGTCATATGCAGGACAGGCCGTTGTCATGACCTATCCGTTAATTGGCAATTACGGTATCTGTACAAAGGATATGGAGTCCTGTCACCCATGGCCGGGAGGACTGATTGTCAGAGAATATTCCACGCTTGCAAGTAACTTCAGAAATGAGATGACTCTGGATGATTTCCTGAAAAAATACGATATTCCGGGAATTGCCGGTGTTGATACAAGACATCTTACCCGTATTGCCAGAGAGCACGGGGTGATGAATGGAATGATTACTACCAGAGAGGATTTC
>JALEIY010000189.1 GCA_022769785.1 Eubacterium sp. | reverse complement strand
CAGATTGCCGGGTCATCCCTGTAAAGCCGGTCACCATGAAGTTCGGTAAAGCCTTCAAACAGACCCTGGATATAATCTTCTCCTACCGGACGGTTTTTTGCTCTGGAAAGCTGAACTCTTTCCCAGGGGGTTTTCTCCTTTGATTTTTCGAGGGAAACACTTTTTTCGCTTTCCACCGGACAGTCCACATAACCCTTTGCTTTCGGACAGTGTAAAGATAAAATATGACAAAGCTCTTCTTTCATCTTTCCTCTCTCAACAATCCGGTCGATAAAGCCGTGCTCTAACAGAAATTCCGAACGCTGAAAGCCTTTCGGCAGCTTTTGTCCTATGGTCTGTTCAATGACTCTCGGTCCGGCAAATCCAATCAGGGCTTTGGGTTCCGCAAGAATAATATCTCCAAGCATGGCAAAGCTGGCAGTTACGCCTCCGGTCGTCGGGTCTGTAAGAACAGAAATATACAACAGCCCCGCATCACTATGTCTTTTCAGTGCTGCGGAGGTTTTGGCCATCTGCATCAGGGATGTCATACCTTCCTGCATTCTTGCTCCGCCGGAGCAGGCAAAAAGAACAACCGGGAGTTTTTCTTTTGTGGCTCTTTCCACACCCCGGGTGATTTTTTCGCCCACGACCTCTCCCATACTGGCCGTAAGGAAGCGACAATCCATAACCATCAGCACAACCTCATGCTCTCCGATTCGGGCTTTGCCGGTAAGAACGGCTTCATCAAGTCCTGTTTTTTCTTTCAAAGCCTGTATCCGGTCCGGATACCCTTTCATCCGAAGCGGATTTGGACCTTTGATACCCGTATCCCACTCTTCAAAAGAGTCTTTTTCTGCAAGCATTTCCACTCTTTTTTGTGCCGGCATTCTGAGATAGCCTCCGCATTTCGGGCAAATGTACAGATTATTTTTATATTCTTCTGTAAAAATGCCTTTTCCACATTTATTACATTTTTTGAGAAGACCTTCCGGCACCTCCGGCCGTTTTTCATTTTCGGCCGTTCTTCTTGTGACAGTGACGGGATTTTTCTTAAAAATACCTTTTAAATCCATTTACTCTCCTCCTGCAGTTCTTTCAGAACGTGGTCCATATAAGAAATGGTAATATCCCCTTCCTGATAATCTTCCCGCTCCATAATATCGTACAGGAAATCAATATTGGTTGTGATCCCTTCTATAATAACTTCACCCAGAGCACTGTGCATTTTCCGGATGGCTTCTTTTCTGTTTTTGGCAAATACGATAAGCTTTGCCATCATGGAATCGTAATACGGTGTAATGGTACATCCACTGTAAATGGCGCTGTCGATACGAATGCCCTTTCCGCCCGGCAGATACATATCCTGAATCGTTCCTGGACACGGACGGAAATTCTTAGACGGGTCTTCCGCATTGATACGGCATTCAATGGCATGACCGGTGATTTTCACGTCTTCCTGTCGGTAAGAAAGCGGTCTTCCGTCGGCAATACGAATCTGTTCTTTCACAAGGTCAATGCCTGTCACCCATTCTGTCACCGGATGTTCCACCTGAATCCTCGTATTCATTTCCATAAAATAAAAGTTTTCATTTTCTTCGAGAAGAAACTCGATGGTTCCCGCATTGGTATAGCCTGCTGCTTTTGCCGCATTAACCGCCGCTTCTCCCATTTTCTGTCTCAGTTCTTCACTGACTGCGGTACTTGGCGCTTCTTCAATCATTTTCTGATGATTTCTCTGAATGGAGCAGTCTCTTTCTCCCAAATGAATCACATTTCCGTAATTGTCCGCCAGTATCTGAAATTCGATATGACGCGGATTCTCAATAAAGCGCTCCAGATACATCTGATTGTCTCCAAAAGCCTGCGCGGATTCTTTTTGTGCCGTAAGAAACATTTTTTCAAATTCTTCTTCCGTATACGCAACTCGCATTCCTTTTCCGCCGCCGCCAAGCACTGCCTTGATTATCACCGGAAAACCGATT
Source organism: Eubacterium sp. (assembly GCA_022769785.1). GTDB lineage: Bacteria > Bacillota > Clostridia > Lachnospirales > Lachnospiraceae > Anaerobutyricum. Next base: position 2,316 of record JALEIY010000189.1, on the reverse strand, counting down.
TCCTGCGCCAGTGCAAATGCCCGCTTCTCGTCGGTTACCGGCTCTTCACAGCCCGGTATCACGGGAACGCCTGCCTGAATCATCGTTCTTCTTGCTTCTGCCTTATTTCCCAGACGGGCGATGGTTTTGGAATCCGGGCCGATAAATGTAATATGACAGGCTTCACACAGTTCGGCAAACCGGCTGTTTTCCGATAAAAATCCAAATCCCGGGTGAATGGCATCGGCGCCTGTAATCATGGTAGCGCTGATGATTTGCTCCATATTCAGATAGCTGTCCTTTGCCGCTGCCGGGCCGATACAGACCGCTTCATCTGCCAACTGGGCATGAAGTGCATTTTTGTCTGCTTCGGAATATACTGCAACGGTTTCAATCCCCATTTCTCTGCAGGCCCGGATAATACGTATGGCAATCTCTCCACGGTTTGCAATTAATATTTTCCGAATCATTTTCTGTCTCCTTTATGTTTATGGTTCCTGGTCGGAAATGATTATCCCACCACGAAGGTAAGCTCTGCTTTTACTACTACTTTACCGTCCACACTGGCCACGGCCTCTCCGATTCCCATAGGGCCTTTTTGCCTGATTATTTTTGTTTCCAGACGGACTTTATCCCCCGGAACAACCTTACCACGGAATCTGCATTTATTGATGCCGCCGAAATAAGCGGTTTTTCCTTTGTTTTCCTCCAGGGATAAAATAGCTACGGCTCCGACCTGAGCCAGGGCCTCCACTGTCAGGACACCCGGCATCACCGGTTCCTGCGGAAAATGTCCTTTAAAAAAATCTTCCCGGAAGGTAACACATTTATATCCTACCGCACTGACTCCCGGCTCCAGCTCTTCGATATAATCAAGCAGCAAAAAAGGATGACGGTGTGGAATGATTTTTTCGATTTCCTTTATTCCAAGCTTCATGGATATCTCCTTTATTTTTCTTCAACGCGAAACAGAGGCTGTCCATATTCCACCGGTTCTTCGTTATTTACAAGAATCTCTGTGACAACGCCATCATATTCGCTCTCGATTTCGTTCATCAGCTTCATGGCTTCCACAATCCCCAGGGTCTGGCCTTTTTTCACCGTATCGCCCACTTTGACGAATGGCTCCGCGTCTTCGGAAGGCGCAGCATAAAAGGTTCCTACCAGAGGGGATTTTACCAGAGAGCCGGTTTTTTCTGCTTCCACCGGCACTGTTTCCGGTGCTTCCTGTACTGCCGCCACCGGTGTAATAACGGCTGCCGGAGTTTCGGCCGCCACAGTCTGTACCACGGTTGGCTCCTGCGGACAGCTCATGGAAATGTGAATATTTCCTTCGGTATATTCAAAATTTGTCAGTTTCGCTTTGGATACTTCTCTTACAAGTGCAAGAATCTCCTCATACTGCATTACATTCACTCCTCATATTTTTTCACAAGCAGGGAAGCATTGTGTCCGCCAAATCCGAGGGAATTGGAGATTGCGATATTTACATCCTGCTCCACTGCAGCTCCGATAACATAATCAAGATCACATTCTTCTTCTGTCTCTTTTGTTCCCACGGTTGGATGAATATAGCCTTCTTCAATGGATTTTACACAAACAATCATTTCGATTGCCCCTGCTGCGCCAAGAAGATGTCCTACCATGGATTTCGTGGAGCTGATTTTTAACTTGCCGGCTGCTTCTTTAAAAGCACGTTTGATCGCTCTTGTCTCAAACAAATCGTTATGATGGGTACTTGTTCCGTGTGCGTTGATATAATCTACCTGTTCCGGAGTCACACCCGCTTCTTCCATTGCCAGTTCCATGGCTTTGGCCGCACCGCTGCCATCCTCTGCCGGAGAGGTAATATGGTAAGCATCGCAGGTGGAGCCGTATCCGGCCAGTTCCGCATAGATTTTTGCGCCGCGCTGTTTTGCATGCTCGAGTTCCTCAAGAATCACAATACCGGCACCTTCTCCGATGACAAAACCGCTTCGGTCTTTATCGAACGGAATGGAAGCTCTCGCCGGGTCCTCAGAAGAAGTCAGGGCAGTAAGATTTGTAAAACCGGCTACAGCTACCGGTGTAATACTGCTTTCTGTTCCCCCTGCTACCATGACATCGGCATCTCCATACTGAATCGCACGGAACGCATCTCCGATAGAGTTGCTTCCTGTCGCGCAGGCAGTCACCACATTTGTACATTTTCCCATACAGCCCAGAGCAATTGCCACATTTCCTGCTGCCATATTGGATATCATCATCGGAACCAGAAGCGGATTTACTCTTTTTGGACCTTTGGTAAGAATTTTTTCATGTTCTTTTTCCATGATACTAAGGCCGCCGATACCGGAG
>JALEIY010000187.1 GCA_022769785.1 Eubacterium sp. | reverse complement strand
GCAATCTCCATATTTTTTACCGTATGTATGCTGGTTCGGGCAGTGGGGGTAACCGGAGAAAACAGCAGCTCTTTTTCTGCGCTCCGCGTGGTAGACAGTGCAAGCAATCAGTGCGATATCTATTTTCTTTATCAGAACGATGAGGGTGAGAAAGCGACGATTAATCTGGTGCCGGAGGTGATTTCGGCAGAACCGATGGATTATGAATACAGAACTGCGGGAGCGGATGCTTCGTTTCTGCGGGGAATGGAGCAGGATTATACAATCAATAATACGATTCACGGTTTTGATATAGTTTTTGAAGAAGCGGTACCGGGCTCCTCTCATTTACTGAAATACGTTATGCAAAAGGATGAAACGTCAAAAACAGACTGTTTTACGCAGGATATTACGATGGAATACAGTACCTTTCACGGCACCGTGACCAATATCTCATCCTTTGATTTTGAAAAAACTGTGCTGATAAGGGGAAATCAATATGTGGTTCTGGACGATATGAAAAAAGGAGAACAGAGAAATATTTCCGGGGATGAAGTACGCTGCTGGTCCGGTTATGACAGAGAAAATACCGGCTTTGGGAATGACGATGACACCACTGCCATCGGTAATTTAATGGAATTTTTACAGCAACAGTATGTAGACAATGAGGGAGATATGAATACACTCCTTATTGCAGGCATTACCGGGGATGATGATTTTAAGCTGTTTACCGACAATAATACGCTCAAAAATCATCTGGCAGTCTATATCGGGCGGTTTGATGTTTCATCCGGAGACGTGGAAGATTTTGTGGCGGATATCAACAGCTCTTGTCTGGAGAATCCGCAGGATACAGAACTTCAGGATGATATCCTTACAGAAAAAACGACAAAAGCGACTTATATTTTTGACAGTAATAAGGTTGTGTGGGCGCTGATTCGGAACAGGGACAGTTTTCAGGGAACGATTCTTGCGTATAATTACGAGACAGGAAAAGAAGAGCGGATTCTTGAAAAATGGGATGACTGTATGTACTGTGAAGAACTGGAGCCATATATTTCTGATATGAACAGAATGATTCTCACCTTTGAGGCGGAGGAAGATACGGATTACGGAAGTGCTCCCGTAATTTCGCTGATTACCAGAGAAATGAAATGACCGGTAGGAGGAAAATCCTGTGCTGGAACTAAAACACGTTTCAATCAAAAATAAAAAAAGAAAAATACTGGACGAATTTCAGTTGTCCATACCGGACGGAGTGATTATGGGATTCCTTGGCTCTGACGATGAGGCAAAATCTATTCTGCTTGCCAGTATTGCCGGCAGTCGTGCACCGGATTCGGGAGAGATTCTTCTTAATCAGGTTCCGATTTACGGGCGGAAAAATAAAGCTTACATGAGTCTTGGGTATATGCCAAAAAAATATGGCTTTAGTGATTTGCTCCGGGTGGAGGAATATTTCGATTTATTTCTTTCCCTTTACAAAATTAACGGGAGATATCGGCAAAGAAGAGTGGATGAAGTGACAGAACTTTTATCGTTACAGGAATACCGGACGGCGTTTATCGGAGAAATGCCTGCGGACCGTCTGCCGTTTTTGTGCCTTGGAAAGTGTATTCTCCATGACCCTTCCTGGATATTGCTGGATGAACCGTTTACCCGACTGAATTCTGCGGCGAGAAGTCAGATGGAGCAGGTCCTGCTTCTTTTGCAGGAACAGGGGAAAACCATCCTTATTAATTCACAGCTTTTTCCGGAGCTAATCGATTGCTTTTCGGATGTTACGATTATAGAAGACGGCAAAGCGGTAGTGAGCGGAACTGTGGAAGAAGTATATGATATGGCTATAAAGAAAAGTCCGATACGGATGAGAGTTCTGGCCGGTATGGAAAGTGCGCTGAGTGTGCTGAAAAATAATACACTGGTTGACAGAGTGACAGTGGACGGTCAGGATGTTATTTTTCGTTTTAACGGGGGAGAGAGGGAGGAAGCAGAGCTTCTTACAGAGTTAGTTTCTTCCGGGGCATTGATTCATAATTATATGAAGGACCGTATTAATCCCGAGCAGATTTTCCGGAGGTAGAAAAATGTGGAGTCCGATTCTCAAAATTGAATTATTAAAAGAAGGAAGAAATATCCGGCTTCCGCTTACCATTATATTTTATAATGCGATTCTTGCCTTTGTGATGCTTTTGTTTATGGTGTTTAATGCGGAATCCTTTCAGGAGGGATATTATTATAATACCTCCTCTTATCTGTATCAGTTTCTGATTATCAGTTCCATACAAATCGGTGTCATATTTTTTGTGATTCCGTTCTACGTGACAGGAATGCATTCCGGAGAAAAGGAAAGCTGTATGAAAGATGTGTTAGAGGTAATTCCCGGATTAAGTAATCAGTATATTATTGCAAAAATGCTTCTTGTAATACTGGTCAGCGGAATGATTTTTATTTCAGCATTGCCGGTGACCAGCCTGTCCTGTGTATACAGCGGGATTGGGTTTGCCAAAATTATCCGACTGGGGATTATGGTACTGGTATTTTCTTTCTGGAGCGGAGCAATTACTATTTTCTTTCACACTCTGCGGACGCAGTTGAAATGGCCGGTGGTTGCAGCCATGCTGGTGCAGTGCGTTTTTATGTTTGGAACAATCATGGGAATGGAGATTATCAGAAATGGTGCAATGCTTCTGACGGATGCGGGAACACTGCCGGTGGAAGCCTCCTGGCTGTGTTTGTTTCTGCTGATTCTAAATCCTCTGGCATCTTATATGGGTTATTATGGAAATCTTACAGGAAATTCCGGGCTAATGACGGTGCTTTGCGGTCATTTCGGGATTAACGGGGCGAATAAACTGTTTTCCCTGTTCTTTTATAAAATTTCCACGCTCATGTGTCTGCTCATAGGCTGCATCTTCCTTTTTCTGGCAACGCGCAATCTGGGGCAAAAGAACAAAAGAGGATAAACTTCGTCTTGTGAATGTAAAGTATGTATGCTATAATTACTGCGATTTTTTATTGTGGAACGGAAACAGGAGGATATTTTCATGGATTTGATTTATAAAAGCACAAGAAATAATAATGAGACAGCAACCGCATCCGAGGCCATTTTAAAAGGTCTGGCCAACGAGGGCGGCCTTTTTGTACCGGAAAGGATTCCGAAGCTTGAGACTTCTCTTTCGGAGCTGTCTTCTATGGATTACCGGGGCGTGGCCTATGAAGTGATGAAGCTGTTTCTCACAGATTTTACAGAAGAAGAATTAAAACACTGTATTAACAGTGCTTACGATAAAAAGTTTGATATTCCGGAGATTGCAAGACTGGTGAAAGAGGACGGGGCGCATTATCTGGAGCTTTTCCATGGTGCAACCATCGCATTTAAGGATATGGCTCTCTCTATTCTTCCGTATCTTCTTACAACCAGTGCCCGGAAAAATCACGTCAAAAATGAAATTGTTATCCTGACAGCGACATCCGGTGATACCGGAAAAGCGGCACTGGCAGGATTTGCGGATGTACCGGGAACAAGAATCATTGTATTTTATCCGAAAAACGGTGTAAGTCCGATTCAGGAAAAACAGATGGTGACACAGAGAGGTGACAATACCTCCGTCATTGGTATTCACGGTAATTTTGATGATGCGCAGACCGGCGTAAAGAAAATGTTCTCCGATGCTGCACTGGCAGAGGAAATGAATCAGGCAGGTTTCCAGTTCTCCTCCGCCAATTCTATTAATATCGGACGTCTGGTTCCGCAGATTGTATATTATGTATACAGCTATGTGACACTTCTTGCAAAAGGAGAAATCACAGAAGGAGAAAACATCAACGTTGTTGTACCGACCGGCAATTTCGGTAATATTCTGGCGGCTTCTTACGCAAAGGAAATGGGCGTGCCGATTGCGAAACTGATTTGTGCATCCAATGAAAATAAAGTGTTATATGATTTCTTTGAGACAGGCTGCTACGACAAAAACCGTGAGTTTATTCTGACCTCTTCCCCGTCCATGGATATTCTGATTTCCAGTAATCTGGAACGACTGATTTATCAGGCGGCAGGAAGAGACGCTGACAAAAACCGTGCATTTATGGCAGACCTTAATGAAAAGGGTGCCTACACGATTACTGACGATATGCGTAATCAGATGAAGGACTTCTATGGCAACTATGCCAGTGAGGAAGAGACAGCAAAAGCAATCAAAGAAATGTATGAAAAGACGGGATATATTATGGATACCCATACTGCTGTGGCATCTGCCGTATACAAAAAATATCTGGCAGCTTCCGGTGATGAAACAAAAACAGTGATTGCTTCCACCGCAAGTCCGTACAAATTTACAAGAAGTGTAATGAATGCCATTGATCCGGCTTATGACAAACAGACGGATTTTGAACTGGTGGATGAGCTCTGCCGTCTGTCCGGTGTCAAAGTACCGCAGGCCATTGAAGATATTCGCAGTGCCCCGGTTCTTCATGATACGGTTTGTGAAAAAGAAGATATGTGCAGAGAAGTAAAAAAGATTCTTGGTATTTTAAAATAATAGCAAATCCGGTGGCTTGGGCGACAGGAGACAAGGGCCTGCGTCAACGGACAGAATCAGACATCTTCCGTGACGAAAGTTCTCCGGTTTTTTGGAAGAAAGCGAAAACAGGCACTGTTTTTACGAAAAATGGAGAAAAAGTGTTGACAGAATGCTGATTTTGACGCATAATATATCTGATATATTATGATACCGTTAGTGTCGTTTGCGGAGGTGTGGCTATGATATTAGTAACTACAGAAAGTATCCCGAATAGAGAAGTGGAGCCGCTTGGTATGGTAACAGGGTCCACGATTCAGACCGTACATATGGGAAAGGATCTTGTGAACGGTTTAAAGACACTGGTAGGTGGAGAGCTTAAGTCTTATACGGAGATGATGGAGAAGGCCAGAGCACTGGCAACAGAGCGGATGATTCATCAGGCCGAGGGGCTTGGAGCGGATGCAGTGGTTGGCGTCCGGATTTCCACAAGTTCGATTATGCAGTCGGCATCAGAAGTAATGGTGTACGGCACGGCAGTTCGATTTATTTCATGATATGACATAAGATAAGCATAGTAGTTTACGAAGGAAAGGAAGGGTAAGTATATACACATACCCTTCCTTACGATGTTTTCATATAAGAAAAAAGAGGCGCGGGCATTTTCCGGAGAGGGTTTTTGTCTGCAGCGAAAGTACCGGACATTTCCGGAGGATGAAACATCAGTAACGAAGCGGAGAGAACGCAGACGGGTCTAATGTCTTTATAATAATCCGGTGAAGACTGCGGGAGAATACATGGCATGACAGTGGAAGCACTCGCAGCACAGGCTGCGAAGGCTGACCGGAATGCAGAAGGCGGAATCAGAGCAGATTATTCACAGGATATTCTGAAGGTATTATGAACCACAAGAGTTTGAGTTAGGAGAACAGGAATGGATGATACGAGATTAGGATTTTCCAACATTATGGAAACTCTCCTGAAACAGGCACATCAAAATAAAAACGTATTAGAGTACAAGGATATTAATAACGCATTTAAAGATGTTGAACTGACTCCTGAAAAGTTTGAATGGATTCTGGATTACTTCGAGAAGCAGGGAGTGGATGTTCTCAACACCAGCGATGAAGATGCGGATGATAATTTTATGGATACGGACGGTGAGGAAGTCGAGATAATCAATGACAGCGACATCCTGGAGGGTGTGAGTCTGGAGGACCCGGTACGTATGTACTTGAAAGAGATTGGTAATATTCCTCTTTTGACGGCAGAGGAAGAGGTCTTTCTGGCGCAGCGTATTGAGAAGGGAGACGAGCAGGCAAGAAAGCAGCTCATTGAAGCCAATCTTCGACTGGTGGTCAGTATTGCGAAAAAGTATGTCGGACGTGGGATGTCTTTCCTTGATTTGATTCAGGAAGGGAATATGGGTCTGATGAAAGCCGTTGAGAAGTTTGATTATAAAAAGGGGAATAAGTTCAGTACATATTCCACCTGGTGGATTCGTCAGGCGATTACCCGGGGTATCGCCGATACGGCAAAAACCATTCGTGTACCGGTGCATATGGTTGAGACAATCAACAAGACACTGCGGACGGCACGTATGCTTCTGCAGGAGTTGGGAAGGGAACCTACAAACGAAGAGATTGCCAAAGAAATGAATATGCCAGTAGCTAAGATTGATGAGATTTTAAAAACTTCAAGAGACCCGGTTTCTCTGGATACTCCAATCGGAGAAGAAGAAGACAGCCAGTTAGGAGACTTTATCGAAGATGAATCTCTGCTGGCACCGGAGGATTCCGCTTCCTTCATTATGCTGAAGGAGGAACTGGAAGAGGCGATGGCATCTCTGACCGACAGAGAGAGAAATGTTATCAAGCTTCGATTTGGTCTCGATGACGGAAAGACAAGAACTCTCGAAGAAGTAGGAAAAGAGTTTAATGTTACCAGAGAGCGTATTCGTCAGATTGAAGCAAAGGCACTTCGCAAGCTGAGACATCCGAGTCGCAGCAGAAAGCTTAAGGATTTCCTTGAATAGACAAAAGAGTCGGGAGATTCCCGAGGTTGTACGAGTAAGATAAAAGATTAAAAACACGCCATGTATCGGATTTTATTTCGGGAAACGGCGTGTTTTTTCTATCTGTATCCAGTTGGGATAACTGCTTGCCAAAAGGTATAGAATTGATTAAAATATGGGAAGAATAAATGTGTCGCTGATGCGACCGCGCCGCAGGTAAAGAATCCGGTAACGCAGGATTCTTTTCGGTAAAGAGGAAAGGATACAGAAACGATGAAAGATGGTTTTTTAAAGGTTGCTGCCGCATCGGTGGATGTCAAAGTGGCAGACCCGGCCTTCAACAAAGAAAAAATAATGGAAATGATTACAGAAGAATACAGCAGAGGCGTGAAGCTTCTGGTGCTTCCGGAGCTGGTTCTTTCGGCTTATACCTGTCAGGATCTTTTCTTGCAGAGAACTCTGCTTTGTGAATGCAGGAAGCAGCTGGAGGAGATTTTAAAAGAAACGGCCCATATGGATATGGTGATTGTACTGGGCATGCCCCTGGTCGTAGACCAGAATCTTTTTAACTGTGCCCTCTTTCTTCAGAAAGGAAAGATTCTGGGGATTGTGCCGAAACGGCATTTGCCGAACTATTCCGAGTTTTATGAGATGAGACATTTTACTCCGGGAAAAAGAGAGGTTCGGATGATTCGGCTTCTTGGAAAAGAAGTACCTTTTGGTATGAATCTTCTGTTCTGCTGTGAGAATATGGAAGAACTGGTGATAGGATGTGAGATTTGTGAGGATTTATGGTCTCCGCTTCCGCCGTCCACCTGGCATGCCATGGCTGGAGCGACCGTGATTGTCAATCCGTCTGCCAGTGATGAGACAACAACGAAAAATACCTATCGCCGCGGTCTGGTAAGTTCGCAGTCGGCAAGACTGGTATGCGCTTACCTTTATTCCTCTGCGGGAGAAGGGGAATCGACCCAGGACCTTGTGTACAGCGGACATCATCTGATTGCCGAGTATGGAACGGTGCTGGCGGAATCCGGACGGTTTGTCAATGAATGTATCGAAACCGAGATTGACCTGCAGCGCCTGGAGGCCGACAGGAGAAGAATGAGCACTTTTGTCACTGACGAGGCGGGCGAGCAGTACCATCGGGTATATTTTACTTTGAAGGAAGAAGAAACAAAACTGACAAGACCTTTTTCCAAAACACCGTTTATTCCTGCAGACAAAAAAGAAAAAGAAGAACGCTGTGACGAGATTCTGACCATACAGGCCATGGGACTGAAGAAAAGACTGGCGCATACCCGGTGCCGCAGTGCGGTAATCGGTATCAGCGGTGGTCTGGATTCGACATTGGCAGTACTTGTGACGGTTCGGGCTTTCGATATGTTAAAGATTCCGCGGGAGAATATCGTGTGTGTCACTATGCCGTGCTTTGGAACGACAGACCGGACCTATTCCAATGCCGTAACGCTTGTGAAGCGTCTGGGAGCAACCCTGCGTGAAATAAGGATTAATCAGGCAGTAGAGCAGCATTTTAAAGATATTGGTCATGACAGAGAGGTTCATGATGTGACCTATGAGAATTCACAGGCGAGAGAGAGAACACAGATACTTATGGATATTGCCAATCAGGTAGGTGGTATGGTTATTGGAACCGGAGATATGTCGGAGCTTGCCCTGGGATGGGCTACTTATAATGGTGACCATATGTCTATGTATGCGGTGAACTGTTCGGTTCCGAAAACTCTGGTACGCCATCTTGTCCGTTATTATGCCGATACGGTCGGAGAAAAAGAACTGGAAGATGTACTTCTTGATATTTTGGATACCCCGGTAAGTCCGGAGCTTCTTCCGCCGGTAGACGGAGTGATTTCACAGATTACCGAAGATTTGGTAGGCCCATATGAGCTTCATGATTTTTATCTGTATTATATGCTTCGTTTTGGCTTTGGGCCGGAAAAGATTTTCCGTATTGCCCGTATTGCTTTTGAAGCAGAATATGACAAGGCAACCCTTTATCAGTGGCTTCGTACCTTCAGCTGGCGATTTT
>JALEIY010000178.1 GCA_022769785.1 Eubacterium sp. | reverse complement strand
TTATGCAGTGACAGGCATAAATTATAGTTGATTGTGTCAAAAATATAAAACGGTTTTATAAAAATACTCACCGATATTCAGGGAGTATTTGTTTCTCTCATTTTCCTACATTCTGCGTTGTCCATGGCTCCAATTCCACACCATGCGGAAAAGAATCGTTGTAAATGTGATTCCCGCAGACATACTTACCGCAAACAAAAGAGTGTACACGCTTTCTTCTGCAAAGCCTTCCCAGTTGCGGTGCATTAAAAAGTTCATGGTTCGATACAGCGGTGCTCCCGGGAAAAGAGGAATCGCTGCCGATACCAGAAAAACCGTAACCGGCGTTTTATGAACCCGCGCCATACATTCTGCATAGAGTGTCAGCATGACCGACGCTGTAAAACCGCACAAATATGGGTTCGGGGTAACCTTTTCCACCAGCAAATATACTATCCACGCCAGAAATCCTCCTAAGGCAGCAAAAATAACTTTCTGTCCTCGAATATTAAAAAGCATCGAAAACCCAAGCGAACCAAATAAAGCAGCCAGAAGCTGTATTCCTTCCTGCATTTTTATCCTCCAATCTGTATTCTACTACTTTTCTGTCCTAAAACAGGAAATTTGCAAAGGTAAATCCCAGGGCAATGGTGACTGCCAGTAACAGAGATTCTATAAACCGCAGCAGACCGGTTATGGTATCTCCGGAAAACATATCTCTTACGGAATTGGTAAATGCAATGCCAGGAATCAACAGCATAATATTCCCAATACTAATTAAATCAGCATGACTTCCCAATCCGGTAAGCACTGCCAGATTTGACAAAAATCCACCAACGGCTGCGCATAAAAGAGCAGTTATCAACGAATTTACCGAACCTTTTTTAATATAAGACTGAAATACCTTCAAAATCACGCCTATTACCGCCGAAGACACCATATCCTTCCAGTCTCCCCCGAAAAAAACGGAAAAACACCCGGAAATCAAAGCATACACAGCAAGCTGGACCACAAAAGAGTATCTTGGACCATTCTGAATTATTTCCAGTTCTTTTCTGATTTCTTCCGGAGCAGGCTTTTCGCTGCATATCTTTCTGGAAAGCCTGTTCAGTTTGTCAAGTCTGTCAAGATTATTTTCCATTTCTGACACACGGCGGGTTTGGGTACAAATTCCAAAATCATCCCCGTACATGGTTGTCACAATACTGGATGTAATAGAAAAAACATCCACCCTCTGTGCTCCGTACGCCTTACAGATACGACGGATGGTATCTTCTACCCTGCCCACCTCTGCTCCGCTGACCAAAAGCTGCTCGCCGATAGACATGGCATAATATAAATACTGCTCTGCCTGTTCATGTTCTAAATGCATCCCGTGTCCCACCTTTCTATCTGCATCTATTATAATCTAAGCTCACTGCCGATACCACTTCGGCTGTGGTTCCCGGCAATTTTTTATTTTATCATATTCTTTTATCGGAATCGAGAAAAAATGGTGCTGTCACAGCACAAAGAAAGACGGGGACGCTGCAGTTTTTGCTACGTCCCCATCTTTCCTGATAGTTATTTGATTTATACTTATGGGTTAAAAAACCAGCTTTCCTTATTTTAATGTCATTTAATCTGTTGGTTCTTCCAGCTGTCCTCCGTCTTCTGCGAGCCGTTTCAGAACATATTTTTCAAAGTGACCGTCGTCATTCTTATAATCCTCACATCCGATTGCTTTCATTGCTTCGACAGAAAACCAGTCATAGTCACTGCAGACGAGTACGGAATATTTTGCGTTCATGTCTAATTCTTTTCCGTCCACAGTCAGGGCATTCAATTTATAGCCACTGTCGGTTTTGGAGATATCCATCTCAAAACCGCTGGATACGTACAGGGTACTTTCGTTGGAAACCGCACCACGGCTACCTTTCAAAGAAAGAGTATATGATACCAGATTAAAAAGCTGTTCGCCGGTCAGTTGGGCAATCACCGGATTTCCTACGTCGTTGTTAATCAGGTAGCCCAAATCCGTTTCTGTATAATCGCCTGCATAAATATCACTGCTGATATAACAGGATTGTCCAAATACCATATCCACACCAGCTTCTGAACGAATCGTATTATAAACGGCAGATGCCGCCTGGTTGCCAAGCTCAGCCGTAAACTGATTGGAATATGACTTATCAATGTGAGCCACTGCTGTATCAGATGGCTTTTCCTCGGCCATCAGCTCATTAAATGCATTAAATGCTTCTTCCGGTGTTTTCAATTCTCCTTTCAGAATACGCTGCACCACATTCTGAGAAATAGAGAACATATCACTGGAAGCCAGACGGATATATAACTTATTATCTTCTATGTATGGTTTGATATTATCCAGTTCCGGCAGCAGTTCCAGATTCACATTCTTATTATAAGGAATCATGTTCTTACCGTAGGTGATACAGCTCTGACCCTCCTGATTAAGCATAGCAGTCATAATTTTAAGAATAAGCTGTTCCCGTTCCGGATTTTCCATCGCTTTTTTACTTGCAGCCACATGGAAAGACGGATAGGTCAGATACCAGTTATCATTCTCCGTGTCACCAAAATACGGCATCAGGATGGATTTGTCTCCTTCACGACCCGGAAAAGCGATTACATCCGTTCCGGTACCGCGATACATGGCCAGTTTACCTGCAGTATACAAATCTTTAGGGTCAAGATTGACCATCTCTATTTCTTTTTCACCAAGACCTACTTTATCTTTCATATCATAAAACTTCTCAAAAACCGGCATCCATACATTTTCAGAAAGCTGATTTGTAGTACCACTCTCATACTGCTGACGCCATTCACGACCTTCCATGGAAAGAAGCTGTGAGGTTCCAAAGCCCTGCAGCACTTCCATACAGGTATAATCCGAACCAAAGTCGGAAGAAAATCCCTGAATTCCCTCTTTTTCAAATGCTTCACAGGCTGCGATGAAAGAGTCATAATCCGTAGGAATAGCGATATTGTGCTCCTTAAAAAGCGTTTCATTGATAATAATACTGTCTACATCCGCACAGGCCGGCAGCCAGTTGACCATACCGTCATCATAGGTATAATTTTCCAGATAGGTACCATAAAAAGTAGACGCCAACTCCGTGTCTCCCAAATCGTACAGAAGGTCTTTAATAAGAACCGCGTCTTTCAGAGAAAACCGACGTACCGTCAGGATATCCGGCAAATCATCATGGTCGTTACGATAGCGGTAAAAATCTGTGGAGTTGGTAGCCAGAGTAAATTCAAATTCTACATCCGGGAAAGTATCACACAGGTATTGGGTATAGTTTTCCAAAAGCTGAGTTCCCCACAGAGCAATTCGTACCTTTTCCTTTTTTTCAGTAGTACCTGTTGTCTTATTACTGCATCCACTCAACATGGACACAGTCAATATCAATACCAACAATGCGCTGAGAAATTTTTTCATTTTCAATATTTCCCTCTCTTTCCGACAGTTTATTTACTGTCATAAAAACACTGTTTTGTTATGTTTGTCAAATAAAATGACACAGTAACCCTATTCATCAATGTTCAACTTTTTTTAATTATACTATATCTCAGTCGAAAAACAAGGTTTATCCTCTATTTTTCTCTGGTTTTGGGTTATTGTCATGAGAAATGTTTTTAGCTCACTTTTGTCATGTATAATTACAGTTGTTCTTTTTTATTATGGCTTCTGGCTTTGCCCCTTTTCCAGGGACAGCCCACCGAATTATCACATGAAAAAAGCCGGACTTTTTACAAAGAACGGCTTTTCGTAAATTCAAGGTATCGTTGTTTATTCTTGAAATAATTGACCCGGAAGCTTCCGTTTTTCTTTCACCGGAAACTCTTTATCGAAGGCTTCTGCCTCTGCTTTGTCCACAAAATATCCCTGTGGGGTTGCATACTCACCGGTTATCCCATCCAGATATCCCGGAATCAGTTCCTTGCACAAAAAGAAGGAGGCATCTTCGCCTTCCGGTAAACCATGGTAACGAATGCCGAAAGTGCTTGCCGGGGCAAATCCACTTTTTCCATAAAAGTCTATGTTTCCTTCAAAACAAACCGCACCACAGCCAAGCTCCTTCGCTTTTTCCAGGGAATAATCTAATAATATTTTTCCATATCCCTTTCTTTTCAACTCCGGGGTAATGCAAAGCGGTCCCATGGTCATGATTGGGATAGTTCTGCCATCGTCCGCACTGATATTTGCTCTCATAAACATGTTCTGACCAATCAGCCTTTCTCCCGGTTTCGCGGCAGAAGAGTCCTCCGAAGCATTTTCCTGCGTGCAAAGATACATAACGAAATCAAGTTCCGGAACAAATGCCGGATCATCCCGAAGCTGATTCAGCACATAATGCTCCATACACCCCGGGCGATATACATTCCAGAAGCTTTCTCTTACCATATGTTCTACTTCCCGATATTCTTCTTTTTTCTCTAAACGAATTATAATATTGTCTGTATTCATTTCTTCATCCCTTTCTTATTCTTTTTATTGATTTTCGCAATATTTTTAAATTTTTGTTTTTTCTCAGCCAGATAATCCTGTGAATTTTCCAGATAGCGGTTCTCATTCATCAACTTCTGCCAGGAATGCAGTCGGTCTTCCGATAATTCACCACGTTCCAATGCCTCTCTCACCGCACACCCCGGCTCGTTGCCCGAATGGGTACAATCACGAAAACGACAACGTTGTGCCCGTTTCTCGATATCTGAAAAAGTCTCATCAATGCCTGCTTTCGCATCCCACATCCCCAGTTCCCGCATTCCCGGTGTATCAATCACCATTCCTCCGGACGGTAATAAAATCAGTTCGCGACGGGTTGTGGTATGTCGTCCCTTGTCATCATTTCTCAGTCCGTTGGTATCCAGATAATCTTTTCCCAGCAGGCAATTAATTAAGGTGGACTTTCCCACACCGGAGGAACCGATAAATGCGATTGTTTTTCCCTCTTCCAGATACGGATAAATCTGTTCATAGCCTTTTTGATTTATGGCATTCGTCACTAATACATCCACTCCTGCTGCTACCGAGGAGACTTCGAGCAGTTTCTCCTCCAGTTCCCCGCACAAATCTGATTTTGTCAGGATGACAGTCGGCGCTGCCCCGCTGTTCCATGCAATCGAAATATATCGTTCTAACCGCCGCAGATTAAAATCTTTATTCAGGGACATACACAAAAATACCGTATCAATATTGGCTGCAACGACCTGTTCCTCGTTTTTTTCCCCTGCCGCTTTCCGAATGAAACTGCTTTTTCGGGGCAGAACGTGATGAATTACCGCGTTTCCGTCGCTTTTGTTCCAGTCAGCCATCACAAAATCACCCACTGCCGGATATTCTGATTTGGCCTGTATATGATATAGAAATCTTCCTGATATCTCTCCCCATTTCTCCCCCTGTGAAGAAACCAGCCGATAGCTTCCTTTTTCCTGTGAAATGACCCGCGACACAGTCAAATCTGCAAAATGTCCGGCTGATTCTTCGAAGGTCTCAGACAGACCATACAGTCTCATATTAATCTCATTTCTCATCTCATTTCTTCTCCCGAATCCATCCCATATCTCTTCATAAAATGTTCCGTATAATTACTAAGAATTGCAAGGTAACTATCATATTCTTCTGTTTTATCAGACATACTGATAAGAAGGAAAAGCGGGGCATAATACTCTACTGCAAGCTGTTTCGGATTTTTCTCTTTCAATACTCCTTTTTGCATCAGTTCCCGAAACAAATCTTCCATATAGGCAACCGGTCCTGTAACAATACACTGGCTGTAAAGTTCAGCCATTTCTTCATTCCGGTATTGTTCCAGGGTCAGCATTTTGCGAAAGCAGGATGCAAATTCATCCTCTGTCCAGAATCTGAATTGTTCCAAAGTATATTCCTGAATACTTTGCAGCGTAGTATTTTCATAAGACTCCGGCTTCGCATCATATTCCTCGTCCGGCATATCGTTTTCTCTTGCTCTCCGGGCGTCAATCTGTATCATTCTATCTACAATGCTGTCAAAGATATCCCGCTTGTTTTTATAATGCCTGTACAATGCCCCCTTCGTCATACCAAGCTCACCTGCAATTGTACTTACTGACACCGCCTCATAGCCATCCCTTGCAAACAGACGAAGTGCAGTCATTAATATTTTTTCCCTTGTATCTGACATAATGTGCTCCCTCCACAATATAGCTCTGCAGTTTTCTTCTATTCATGTGTAAACGGTCGTTTACATCCATTTTAGTAAACGACCGTTTATTTGTCAAGGGTAATTATAACGATTTTCTCAAATAATCTGCTGTGATGGTATGCGACTGTTCGACCATTTCCTCTGGTGTTCCTGTAAAGACAATCTGACCGCCGGCAGTGCCGCCATCCGGTCCGACATCAATCAGCCAGTCAGCTCGCTTCATTACATCCAGATTATGTTCAATTATGATTACGGTATTTCCCCGATCTACCAACCCGGCTACTCCATTAACTATTCCGCAATCTTCATTCTTAACCAGTGAGCCAGGAAGCTCATTTGTTCCTCTGTATGAAACCAGTGTTCTCCCCCTTCCATAATGGTCAGTTTTGCAGGTTTTTTCATGACAAATTCCTGTATCGTATCAATCGACTGCAAATTATCGTTGCTTCCGTACAGAATTTCTGTCGGAACATCCCAGCGAATCTTGTGATTCCTTACATACTGCAAATAATCCCACGACAAATCGTCACCAAACTCTACCGGTATGATTTTTCGCTTTTCCAACTCACTTTCACTCGTCCCAGCCCATTGAATCATATCTGATATCAACTTTTCAAGATTAACGATCGGAGAAATAAAAAACGCCTTATCTATGAACTTTCCAATATCGGCATTCATCGAGAAATATGCACCTATACTTCCGGCTATGAGAATAATCCTATGATACTTTTCTGATAACTCAACAACTTTTTCCGTAAACTCTTTCTTCGCCTCCCAGGGATTATCGGATTGATAATCGAATCCATATACATCCGCTTCAGGAAAGAACGGTCTGTAATACTCGGATTCCTCTGCATTGCCGCCTTTTCCGTGAATGTATAAAACTACTTCATTTTTCTTTCGACCGGCGAGCCACTCTTCTTTGGTAATTCTTGTAAAATGCTCCGTCCTGACATCACCCATTAATTCACAAGGCTTATTTTCCTCTGTATGATGATAGATAAATCCACATTTCTCCTGACATTTTTTCGACTTTTCATTTCCGTCATAATATCCACACCACATAGCACTGCAGCCAAGATCAAAAAATGCATGCTCCTGCAGCCTTCTCACTGCTTCCGGAATCAATCCTTTCCCCCAAAACGGAACTCCGATCCAATAACCAATTTCAATTTCATCATCAGCCGTTTTTGTATGTGACTGTGCCGGCTGAATCAGCCCAACACTTCCAATCGCACGATTGTCTTCTTTCAGACATACTGCATATGTTTCATCTGCCGATAAAACTTCCCGGATTATATCTCTGCTGTTATCTGCACTTGTATGTACCGGCCAGCCTGCAATTGGGCCAACCGCAGGATCTTTTGCATATTCATATAAACTTTCTGCATCGTCTTCTGTCCATGGACGAAGAAATAATCTGTCTGTTTCAAATCTCATATCACTCAAACTCCTTTATTAACAGTTTCTCAGAAAAACTCTTTGCAATTTCTGATATGCTTTTTCTGAGGAATTAAACGAGCCTTACACTACTTATCTTTGACTAACGCAGATATTCATTCGTCCATTTACGGTAAGAATACCCTTGATTTTCTTTATTGCCGGTGATGCAGGCGGAATGAACATAGCATTATCGATTGACTTGCTTTCCAATTTACCGAGATTTGTAATACTATAACCCGTCGGGTTTTCAAACCCAAAGAACATCGTTCCAATAAATTTTCCTGCTTTGCTGTCAAAATCACCAAGAGTCGAAATTGCTGCTGCATCAATTAACGAAGGGGTTAATCTTGCATAACATTGCAAAATCAAATACAATGATGCCGGATTTTTCAGGATATTTTGAACTTGCATATGAACCTTTTTTGCTGTTAGCATTGTATCTGAACTTTTTCCCTTAAAGCGCACGCTAAATGCGGTCGAGTAATTGCCTAATGCTCCTTGCAAATAACAATGAAGTTGTTTTCTAAGGTCACAGGCAATGATAACTTTATCCGTCTTATCCTCTTCAAACATTTTAGCTGTCAAATAATCATTAACGGATACCTTGTTTTCTTTACAAAGAGAATGAATTGTGCTCATTGTCTCCTCGTCATATTCGAAAGTGTTATGAATTACCTTATCTTTTTGCAGATATTGATTTGCAAAATCGTGATACTCCCCATAACGAACCAGATGATTCTCTTTCTTCCACCTTTTATTTGCATAATCAACAAGAAGTTTGCTTACAAATGGCAGTTCTGACCCACTTGGGAAATCATCCACCGAAGATATCAGTTTCTCCTCTGCACTTTCCGGAAAATTTCCATGTACATAATACTCTGCGAATTCTTTTACCAGAGAAAGAGCTGCTCTCCCGTCAGCAAGAAGATGATGAAATACAAACAAAATGCATAGTTTATTTTCCTGTTTCCAGCATACAATTTTTAACATTCCTTCACAGGTCAGGTTCCAGTCCGTTGAAACAAGTCTTTCGTATTCGCTGATAACCAATTTATCGTATAATCCTGTTACATTTTCGTTCATAACAATCATCTCTACTTGTGAATCAGAAGAGATATTATAATAATACCGCTTTGTATCTTCTTCATATCTGAGTAAAGCAGATAGAAACGGGTGAGCCTTAACAAGCAGAGAAATTGTATACCTGATTTTATTCTCATCAAACGGACTGTTAACCTCACATACAATGCCGAAATTCATATTCGGGCACATCAGGTGGGCTCGTTCCGTATATAAATACTGTCTTATCATATTCAGTTCCTCATTCCCGAGATTTCTAATAAAGCAGATTTTTTTCGAAGAATTTTTATAGACATTTTAATTTTATGGATAAAATAACGCTCGGGTATGCTTACTTGGTTGACCGCAATTCAATTTTTCCTTTTTGTAGTCATAGTTTTGCCTTCTTCAGAGAAATTTCAAATTTGCATCAGCCGTAATCACTATCTGATTTCCTTCCGGGTCAAGAATACAACTTTCGTAATAGCCGTCACCAGTTGTGCGCGGACCACTGATTACTTCATATCCGTCATTCTTTATTTTCTCTGTAATTCTATCCACATCTTCTTTTCCGCCAACTGAAAATGCAATATGTATAAATCCTGTTCGTTTTCTGTATTTTTCTATATCATTCATTTCAGTGTTATGCATTAATTCCAGTCTTGCTCCATCCTGAAATTCCAGAAAATAAGAACTGAAACCAATCTCTTCATGCACATATTTTTCTCCTGCTTTTGCGTCAAAATAGATTTCAAAAAATTCTTTCTCTTTTTCCAGATTATTTACATACAT
>JALEIY010000154.1 GCA_022769785.1 Eubacterium sp. | reverse complement strand
GTGCATAGGGAGCTTCGGAGCAACGTTTTTAATGGACCGAGAGTACCTCCGGAGTGGCAAAGGTAACAGTTTCTGTCAATTATGATAAATCAAGTGTGACAATTCCAAACTGGTTTTCTCATACCATTTCTATTCTTGGGGAGGGTGTAGTGTATGTCACCGGAACTCCGTATGACCAGACAGAAAACTGTAAACCTGTGACCTTTAAAGTTGTGGTTTCTTCGGATATTGATAAAGACAAAGCTGCAGCCCAAAGGGTGGAAGGAATCATATTGAGTATTGGAACCGTCACTCTGGAAAAAAAGAGCCTGATTCAATATGCCCGCTCGGAATTTCAGGCATTGACCTCAGCCCAGAAGGGACTGGTAGATGATGATATTTATGCAATCCTTGTAGCTGCGGAGCTGGAGCTTCGCCGGCTGGAAAGAGGGGATACGGAAGAGGAAGAGGAACCGGGCGGGGATGACGGAACCGGAACCGGTGGCAATGGACAGGAAAATGAATCCGGCGGAACGGAGAATTCCAATCCATCCGGAGGTGAGGAAGCCCCTTCTGACGGCACGGATGGGGAAGGAAACAATGCCGGCGAGTCCGGAGTTGGAAATGAGTCTTCACCGGCCGGAAACAATCCGCAGGATGCGGAAAGCGCGGCACAGAGAAATGCCATTGCACGAAGACGAACCAATTCACAGGTAACGGTACAGGCTGACACAAACAGCAATAATAAAAATAATGCAGATTCCGCCAAAAAAGCAGGGGCAAAAGGAAAGGGAAGAATCTTCCATGAGATTGATATTAAGGATATTCCAAAAGAAGTGGTGGAAGTTGTAAATAATATCAGTCCGGAAACAAAGGCTGCCGTCCTTCTTTGTATCATCATTGCTTTTGTGTATGGATTTATGCGTCGGAGACGTCAGCATCTTCGGGATGAAAACCAATAGGAAACCTGTCAATCAGGTCTTTCAAATCATGTGAAACAGCAGGGAGAAAAAAATGATTTCAGATAATGTAAACAGCATTTTACGTGTGATTATTTCAAATTTTCAGACACCGGTGGTTATTATTTTGCTGGTGCTGATGGTAGCAACGGTAATCGTAGCCGGAACCTTTGTATATGAGTTTTTTATCGAGCACCGCAAGCTTAAGGCAGATATTCCGAAACTGATTGAAACCATTAATATGGCAGAGCCGGAGGAGTTAAAGCAGCTTATTCTTCAGAATAAACTGCTTCCAAGACAGAAAAAAGCACTGGAAGAGTTAATCGGGGAAACAGAAATGGACGAAAGCACCCTGGAAACTTATGCGGCCCAGCTTTTATTCGAAGAAGAAGAACACTATCAGAAATATCTGCGCTGGCCTCAGATGATATCAAAGCTTGGTCCGATGTTTGGTCTTTTAGGAACTCTCGTTCCGTTGGGACCGGGATTAATGGCTCTTGGACAGGGTAACACGGAAATGTTATCGCAATCTCTTCTGATTGCTTTCGATACCACATCCGCCGGTGTTGTCATTGCGGCAGTTGCTATTGTGATTGCACAGATTCGGAAACAGTGGTACCGAAGATACTCTCAGGCGCTGGAATCTCTGATGGAAGTCATTCTTACGAAAATGAAATCAGATACCCGGTCAGGAGGTGCAGAATGCTGAAAAACAGAAAACGCCTTTCAAGGGCTTATGAAGCAGAAGATGACAATGAAAATCCACTGGATAGTCTGACGAATTTATTTGATGTTATGCTGGTTTTTGCCTGTGGTCTTATGGTTGCATTAGTTATGAGCCTGAATGTGGATGTGTCAAGACTCGATCAGGCGGTCATTGAATATAAAAATGACGGTGGTGGTAAAGCAACTATGGAGGAATCAGACGGAGTCAGTATGGAGGAGGTAGGAACCGTTTACCGTGACCCGAAAACAGGAAAAACCTACATACTGGATGAAGACAGCGGGGAAGGAACGGGTGCTGGCGGAGAATAGTTTCTCAGGCAGAAAAAAGATGTTCATGTGTCATAGTCCGGTTTTGGATGTTTGACATATCACATAAAAATAAAAATACATCATAAAAGGAGGAGAAGTATGATGGAAAAAAAGAAAAAAAGAAGCTGGAGACAGATTCTTGCCATGGCATTTACCTTTGCGATGGTAATGGTATTTGCAGGCATCACAGGAAAAGTCGATGCTAATGCGGAAGAGATGAAGTATTGTACAGTCACGGTTAAGGTAACGGATAAGGAAACAGGAGCAGAGATTCCTGGAGCTAAGGTTATTTTTAGGGATTATTATAATACGCTCCCGGATGTTACAGAACCGAATGAAGACGGAACTTATAGTTTGCCATATCCAGATGATGGATGGGGATATTATTATAGGTATTATGCGAAAGCAGAAGGATATAGAACTAGCTCAACAACAAAAACACCAGATATGCAGTGCGATACACTTACCTTAGCTACGATTAAACTGGAAAAACTCCCTCCGGCAGAACGCCTTCAGGAGGCAATTACCGCTGCGCAAAATGACATTAACAACTATTTGAACAAGGATAATTATGATACAGATCAGGTTGCAGAGATTGAATCAATTATCCAGAATCATCTCACCCGGATTGAAAATGAAGTGGAAGTCGGCGATGAGACAGAAGAATCTGCAGATGCAAAAATAGCAATTCTTCAGGGAATTGTAGCGGATGCAAAGGAAGCACTGGATAAGGTTGCAACCTCTCAGGATAACATTAATGAAGAATATGCAGATTTCGTTTCTTTTGAATCAGCAGATGGAGAAACAAAGACTGCTCTTGCAAGAAAAGACAAATACGGCAAATATGAAATCACTCTCAGCCTTTTTGATAAAGGTGGCTTTTTCAAGGTGACCGGAAATGATGCGGATACAAAAGTATCCTGGAAGGCAGAAAAAGAATTATGGTATCAGTCAGCAGGTCGGAGAACAGAGTTCCCATATATTGACAATTCCCTGAAACCGGGAATGTTCTTAAATCAGGCTGCAACTCCTCAGGCTTCGGCATCGATTCCATATGAAGTAACACTTGAGACCGGTACACTGAAAGACTGTTCCGTAACATTTACCAAAGGCGGAAAAGAAGTAAAGGTAGTCTTTGACCTTAATGTAGTTGCCCGTAAGATTTTTGGAATCAGTGTAAATGCACCGGAGCAGGTCGTTCTGTCCAGAGATGCAAAGACATTAAAATATAATACAGTTGTAGCACCTGGTACAGGCGATGGACAGTATTTAGCAGAAGTAACATCTGATGATGAGAATTACACACAGGATGTAACGGTGGAAAGTCTTACTCCGGCTACTGCAAAAGTGGAAAATAACGAAATTATTCCATTAAAGGACGGTGTTGCAAAATTCAAAGCTTCCGCCGAAGGCTGCGAGGATGTAACGTTTGAAATTGAATTCCTTATGTCTGCTGAAGAAAAGAAAGAGATTTCTGATGCAGCGGCTGTTGAGAAACTCATTGCAAAGATTGGTACAGTGACTCTGGCAAAAGAAAGCGCTATTACAACAGCAAGAGATGCGTACAATAATCTGAGCGCAAATGCAAAGAAGAAAGTAACCGCTGCTACTCTGAAAACCTTAACTGCTGCGGAGCAGAAGCTCAGTGCATTAAAGACTGCAGCACAGAAAGAAGCGGCAGCAAAAAAAGCGGCAGCAAAACTGGCGAAGAAACATACTCCGGCAGCACCGCAATGGAAATCATTAAAATCGAAAAAAACCCGTACCGCTACTCTTACATGGAAAAAGAACAGCAAAGCAACCGGTTATGAAATTTTTATGTCCACCAGAAAATCTTCCGGATATAAAAAAATCGCAACAGTGAAAAACTGGAAAAAGTATTCTTATACAAAAAAGAAACTGGAGAAAAAGAAAACCTATTACTTTAAACTGCGGGCTTATAAGAAAGCAGGAGGAAAGATTTATCGTTCTTCCTTCTCAAAAGTAAAGAAAGTAAAAGTAAAATAATCTTTGGTACAGGATATGCAGATGCATAATACACCTCACAAATTCAGGTGATGGGGGATAATGTATCCTCTCATCATTGCAGTCAGGCTCGTTCGGTCTATCATCCGGACAAGCCTTTCTGTGTCTGAAAGGAGAATGGAATGAAAAGTATAAAAATAGAAAAAATCAGTCTTGGATTGTTTCTTCTTTTCGCATTCTGTTTTACGGCATTGAAAGTAAGCGCAGAGGCGGCAGAGGAACAAAACTGGACAAGATATCAGAATTCCGAGACGAATAATGGCGTGACTGACCGGCCGGGGCCGACAGATGCGGCGCATACCGCAGCCCTCTGGGATGTCAGTATGGAAGCTACAGCAACAACTCCTCCTTTAATTGTTGATAATAAAATCTATACAGCCAGCGGATATTATGTTTATTGTTTTGATAAAACCACCGGTGAAAAGCTTGGCCAGTCCGATAAATTAACCGGATATGTCGGACATGCCCTGCATCCAATGGTTTATGCCGAAGGGAAGCTTTTTGTGATGACCAGTAAAGGAGGAACGATGGTTGAAGCCCTCAGTCTGACCGATGCCAACAATCCAAAATCGATATGGGCCAGTACACCACAGCAGGGAACCAGCTACACCCCATTAACCTATCATTATAATAAAACACAGAATAAAGGCTATCTTTATACGGGAACCTCAAACGGTGATGATAAGGGAGTTTACTTTTGTGTATCCGCAGACAGTGGAAATGTTGTATGGTCCATGGAAGATGAGAATGGATTTTACTGGGACGGTGCATATGCAACGGATAATTATGTAGCCTTCGCTTCTGAAAATGTCATAGGCGGAGACAGTGAGGCAGAAGGCTCTGTCCTCTATACAGTAAACCCTTTGACAGGAAAGGTAATTGACAAGGTTACGGATTTGAAAGGAAGTATTCGTAACACGGTAGTATTCGATAATGGATATCTTTACGTTGGAACGGTAGCGGGACGTCTTTACCGGATTAAGGTAAATTCGAACGGTGAACTGGGACAATATTCCGGAACCAATGACGAGAATTTCAGCTATATTGATGTGGATGGAAGAATCAAGGCAACCATGCTTATCTACAATAAACGGCTGTATGCCGGTGTAGAAGGAAAGACAGAAGGAACCTCCTGTTATAAAGTCATTGATTGCTCAAAGGCATTTTCTGAATTTTCAATAGCAGATTCAGTATGGGTGGAAAATGAACCGAAGGGAGCTCCGATTCTGTCTACGGCAGAAGATGATACCCTGTATATTTATTTTACCTGTAATAAAACCAACGGAGGCATATACTATTTTACGGACAATGGACAAAGCCTCAGTGAGAGTAAATGTCTCTTTGAACCGGAATCCTCACAAAAGCAGCAGCAGTGTATCAGTTCACTGGCGCTGGACACCGACGGCACCATCTATTATACCAACGACAGTCATTATTTAATGGCAGTTGCTTCAAAAATTATAAAAGATGTGGAGGTTACATCATCGGGAAGCACATCCGGAATCTCCTGGGATGATAATCGGTTTGAGCCGGGGGTAAAAAAATATAATCTGACGGTCCGTGATTCTGTCGGAAACCTGCAGTTTGACGTAAAGAAGCTGGATGTGGAAAATGCGGATGTATCTTATCAGGTGATTGTTGACGGACAAAATCAGGGAGATAATAATCTGGTTTCTTTAGATAAGGAAGAAACTGATGTGGAACTGCAGGTAACCCGTAAGGCAATTACTCTCAGTTATTATTTTCATATATATAAAGTGACTTCTAAGAATACATCCTTAAGTCTTTTGTATTACGGCGAGAGTTTTTATTCCGGTAATAATCTCCTCGGAGAAATCGAAGAAGGAAAAACAGAATACAGTGTGGATTTACGCAAAGCATCTGTGAATAATCCGTATTTGTGGGTGCTTCCATTGCATACCGGTGCATCGATTGATGTCTATGCGGTTGAAAACGTGAAGAAGCCTGGCTCAAGCTCGGAACTGGCAAGCGGAAAGATTCTTGACCCGGTTTATATTGAAATGAATGGGGAAAATAAATTCGAAGTAAATCCGGCAGATAATAAGAAAAACACAGTAATTCGCGTTCGCATTACCTCTTCCGATGGAAGTACAAAAAAAGACTATCAGGTGAAATTTATCCGTGCGGATGAAAAGCAGCCTGTGACACCTCCACCAAGCACTCAGGCACCAAAGCCTGCGGCAACAACGTCGACCGCAAAGAAAACCACCACAGCCAGTGTAAAAATTGCGAAACCGAAAAAAGTCACCGGCTTGAAGGCGAAGAAGAAAAAGAACGTCGTTACTCTGAAATGGAAAAAAATCAAGGGTGTTACCGGTTATCAGATTACTGTGGCAAAAGACAAAAAATTCCGTAAATACAAGAAAAATTATTATACCAGAAAAGCTTCTCTTACCACAAAGAAGATTAAGCTTACCAAAAAAATAAAATATGTTCGTGTCCGGGCTTATGTGAAAAAGAAAGGAAAAACGGTCTTTGGAACTTACAGTAAAATCCTGAAAATCAACAAATAATCACAAAAGGGAAAGAGGTGTATTTAAGGTATGAAAATTACAGAATGCTTCAGACGTTATCTTATTTTGCCGATGCTGGCACTTCTTCTGTGCCTGCTGTATGGCGTAAATACCAATGCTGCCACAAAAACAGGAAAAGTATACTTTACGGTTGAAAAATTTACCATTGGACAGGGATATGTGGTGGAACCCTGTGAAGTGACCATTACAGAAGGAGAAAAGGTTTCCTCCATTACTGCCCGTGTACTTAAGGCAAAAGGATATGAGTATATCCTGAAAAATGGTATGTGGTATCTGGAAGGAATCAAAAAAGCGGATTCGGGAAATACAAAAGTACCTGTGTGTATACAAAATGAATGGGGAAGCAGTATATCTGCCGAAACAGATTCGGACTTATGCGAGTTTGATTACAACTCACAGTCCGGTTGGATGTATTATTGCAATAACAGCAGTCCAATGTATTTACCGGATGAATGCGAAGCCCATGATGGGGATGTGATTCGCTGGCGTTTTACTCTCTTTTACGGAGATTTGGGAAGTGATAGAATATCCCTTCCAAATATGGATACTCTTATTAAATCCATGGCAGTATACAATGCAAATAAATCCATTTGCGTGGAGAAGGGTTTCCAGTCTGCATATAAAGCAGCATATGATTTTGCGGTAAATATGGATGATCATTATATCGATGAAAATGTGTCTGGTCACAGTCAGAAGGAAATTCAGGCCAAAATACAGAGCCTTTGCAGTAAGCTTCCGACCCAGACTACTATAGATCGCTGGAACGCTGAAAAAGCAGCTGCAGCGAAAGAGGCAGCAGCGAAGGCAGCGGCAGCAAAGCTGGCGAAGAAATATACTCCTGTGGCACCGCAGTGGAAATCGTTAAAATCGAAAAAAACCCGCACTGCGACTCTTACATGGAAAAAGAACAGCAAGGCAACCGGCTATGAAATTTATATGTCCACCAAAAAATCTTCCGGATATAAAAAAATCGCAACGGTGAAAAGCTGGAAAAAGATTACCTATACAAAGAAGAAACTGACAAAAAAGAAAACCTATTACTTTAAATTACGAGCTTATAAAAAGGCAGGGGGAAAGGTATACCGTTCTTCCTTCTCAAAAGTAAAGAAGGTAAAAGTGAAATAACAGACTGCCAATCAATGGTCTCAACACTTCTCAGTGTGAAAGCGTCACAGCTTCGGTGAAAAACCGGAACTGTGGCGCCATTTTTTTGCCGGATAAGAAAAAGATTGATGTTTTTTTCAATTTTGCATACAATATGAAGTAAGAGAGGATGGAGAATATTGACAAAATATGGACTCATTTGAGAATAACGGGATAAAGGAGGATTATTATGACAGCAGAACAGATTATGAAAGAAGCCAAAGCATTTCAGGAGGAACTGATTGCAGAGAGGAGATATTTGCATACACATCCGGAGACCGGATTTGACTTAACAGATACCCTTCCTTTTGTAAAAAAAGAACTGGAAAAAATGGGCTATGAGCCAAAAGAGTGTGGAAAAGCCGGTCTGGTTGCCCTGGCAGGTGGCAAAAAGCCGGGAAAGGTCTTTTTGCTTCGGGCCGATATGGACGCTTTGCCGGTAAAAGAGGAGGCTGAGGTGGACTTTGCTTCCACCAACGGCAGAATGCATGCCTGCGGACACGATATGCATACCACCATGCTCTTAGGTGCCGCAAGACTCTTAAAAGAGCATGAGGACGAGCTGGAGGGAACGGTAAAGCTGATGTTTCAGCCGGCAGAAGAAATCTTTGAAGGTTCTCATGATATGATTACATCAGGACTTCTGGAGAACCCAAAGGTAGATGCTGCCCTGATGATTCATGTAATGACCGGGATGCCTTTTGCACCGGGCACGGTGGTGGTATCTGCGCCTGGTGTCAGCGCACCGGCAGCAGATTATTTTGAAATTACGGTGCGTGGAAAGGGATGCCATGGCTCCATGCCAAATACCGGAGTAGACCCGTTGAATGCTGCAGCACATATTCTGATTGCACTTCAGGAGATTCACGCCAGAGAGCTTGCCATGGATGACCGGGCGGTACTGACCATCGGAACCATGAATGCGGGGACAGCCCCTAACGTGATTCCGGATACTGTGGTAATGGGAGGAAGCCTTAGAACCTTTGATGAGGAGATGCGCTCCTTTATTAAAGAACGACTGATTCAGATTACCGAAGGAGTAGCCGGGGCTTTTCGTGCAGAGGGAGAAGTAACTTTCGGCAGCGGATGTCCGACCTTAAAAAATGACCGGGCATTATCCGATTGTACAACAAAGTATGTTAAAGAACTGCTGGGAGAGGGACGGGCATTTTCCGTTGAACAGCTTAACGCCATGAGTGGAGGAACAAGCTCCAACAAAGCTGCCGGTTCTGAGGATTTTGCCTATGTCAGCCAGGAGGTGCCGTCAATCATGCTCGCTCTGGCAGCGGGACAACCGGAAAAGGGATACGTTTATCCACAGCATCATCCGATGGTACGCTTTGACGAAGAGGTTCTTCCGGGAGGAAGCGCTGTTTACGCATACACTGCCATGCGATGGCTCAGCGAGCATAAATAGAAAATACTAGCCGTTCGGCTAGTTTACTTCTTCTATTGAGGTAGTGTATAATATTTAATAAAATTAACGATAGAAAAAAGTTGCAGAAAGGGGGAAGGTCTTGGCAGTGAATAAGACAAATAAGCCTGTGGTGGATGAATTATATGTTCGTCCTCAGACGGCATGGGAACAGATGAAGGCTGCAGGCAATACCCGACAGACGGTCTATATTTACGGTGTAACAGGAACCGGAAAAACCTCTTTTGCAGCAGATTTTTTGGCGAGAAAACGGTACTGCTATTTTTCGCTGGCTGATATTGGCATTACCCAAATAATAGAAAAAATGCAGGAGCGAAAGAATGCGTCCGGTGAGAAAGCCAATATGCAGACAATTCTTGTCCTGGATGACCTGTATTTACTGGAAACATTTGAGGATAGAACTGCCTGCGAGAAACTCGTTGAAGAAATGAGCGCCAGAAAGGATGTCTGGCTGATTTTGATTTCCAGAGCTCCGGTACCAAAATGGCTAAAAAAACCTTATGTCCGTCATATTTTTGTGGTAATCGGAGAAGAGGAGCTGCATTTTCAGGAAAAGGAAGAGGAGAATTATCTGAAACAATGGGGACTGTCGCCAACCGAAGCCACTATGAAAAGAATCCGCAGCCTGGGTATGGGCAACCCGTTGTTTCTCCGTATCATATCCCTTCGTCTGAAAAACATACCGGAGGCAGAGATGGCGAAAGACCGGGAAGCGGCAGAACTTCGTGCTGTCGAGGAGTCCCGAATTGATTTGTGGGATTATTTCGAGGTTCATGTATTTGACCAGTGGAATGTGGAGCTGCAGGAGTTTCTGGAGTCGATATGTGTTGTGGAGCAGTTTGATTTGCAGATGGCACAACAGATTACAAAGAAAAATGATGTGGGAAAGCTGATAATTAAGGCACAGGAGACAGGTAATTTTCTTGTGGAACACAGGGAGAGTGAGAAAAGTACCTACGAACTGAGAACTCCTATGAAATATTCTATGCGCCGGATTCTTTCTGCAAAGTATTCTCAGGATTACATAAGAGGACTGTACTACAGCGCAGGCAACTGCTATGAGATGCGGGGAAATGTTTCGGAAGCACTTAAGATGTATGAAATGTGTTCTTCGGAGGAAGGAATTTCCCGAATCCTGATTGAAAATGCAAGGAGAAATCCGGCAGCCGGTGATTTTTTTGAGCTGAGATATTATTATCAGAAGCTTCCGGAAGCAAAAATTAAAGAAAGCGTGGAGCTGATGGCAGGCATGAGCATGCTTAAGTCCCTGCTTTTAAATGAAGAGGAAAGCGAGCGATGGTATCAGGAGCTTGTTTCCTATGCAAAGGATAAGACAGGGGGGCTTAAGAGGGCGGCAGAAACAAAGATTTTATATCTTGACATTGCCCTGCCCCATCGGGGAATTATCCGTATGACGGATTTGTTAAAGCGGGCATTTCTTCTTTTGACGGAAGGGAAAACCGTTTTGCCGGAGTTTTCGGTTACAAGTAATCTACCATCTATGATGAATGGAGGAAAAGACTTTTGCGAGTGGAGCAAAAGAGACAGGGAGCTGGCAAAGACCATTGGAAAGCTGATATCCCTGGTACTTGGGAAATATGGAAAGGGGCTTGTAAACCTTGCTCTTGCGGAAAGCTTTTTTGAAAAGGGAGAGGATGATTATGAAGTGGCATCTCTTGCCGGAAGAGGGAGGATGCAGGCAGAAAGCGGTGGAAAAACGGAGCAGGTCTTTGTGGCAGTCGGAATTCTGACACAATTATCTGTTATGAATAACCATATGGAAGATGCGGTGGACATGCTGGAGAGATTCAGACCGGTGGCGGAGCAGGAGGCACCAAAGCTGCTTCCTAATATTGACGCAATGTCCGTCCGGATGAATTTATATGTTGGCAGAATTCAGGAAGCATATCGGTGGCTGGAAGAAGCCCCGGATGAGGATACAGAGTTTAATTGTATGGAGCGATACCGTTATCTGACCAAAGTGCGGGTCTATCTGACCGCCGGCCGGAAAGAAAGAGCATTGCTTTTGCTGGATAAAATGCAGTACTATGCAGAAAAAATGCACAGAACCTATATTTTAATAGAAGTAAAGCTGTTGTCCGCCATCACATTGTATCGTTTGGGTAAGGATAATTGGCAGGGTTATCTGCAGGAGGCCGTGGCAGAAGCGGAGGATTACCATTTTGTGCGGATTCTCACCAAAGAAGGCGCAGCTCTCTGGGAACTTTTTAAAACAGGAACTATTACCTGGAAGAACAGGGAGTTTCAAAAACAGGTTCTGAAGGAATGTGAGCAGATGGCAGCCTTTTATCCCGCTTATCTTAAGGAAAAGCAGGAAGGAAATGTGATTCTGAGTGATAAAGCACTCCAGATACTGCGCCTGCAGGCAGAAGGCTTGTCTGTGGAGAAAATTGCAGAGCAGCTTGGGCTTTCCGCTGCGGGAGTGAAATATTACAATCAGGCCACCTACAAAAAGCTGGGTGTGAAAAACAAAGCGGCAGCCCTGACAGAGGCAAGAAACCGCAGACTCTTGTAAAATGAAACAGCATTTGGAAATGAGGAAAAAGACAATAGTATAATGTTAAGTACTTGAGGGGCAAAACTCTGGAAATATGCTGTTTTTTTACATAGATAAATTTTTATTATTAAAGGAGGAAAACAGATGAAAAAACGATTGTTGAGCATTTTGCTCACATTGTGTCTCGTGATACCCCTGCTTCCGGTCTTAGACAACCCGTTGCGGGTTGAGGCGGAAGAAACAGAAGATGCCTTTGGTATCCCTATGGATGATTCGTCGTTTGATGCCGAAAAGGAGAAAAACAATAATCCATATGGTACCAATGACTGGGTTTCGATGTATACCGTATCCGAGCTTTTTGTGGCGAAAGGGCACAGCAGTAACCGCTACTGGCAGACCTACAACTACAACGAAGACGGAAAGCCTGGTTCCATCGGAAAAGCGACGAGTAATTATGTAAGCCGCAATGAAAAAGGAGAAGGAAATAAAGGCGGATTCCAGATGGTGGACAGTACACCGTGTGATGCCAACGGGGAAGGACAAAAACGCTATACAGCGACCCTTGGATACTGGAAAGACCACTATATGCAGCTGTTTTTAACAGACTCCTCGGGAAACCGTGTCAGCAACACGGTTCGGCTTGGAAACAGCGATACGCTGGATTTCCTGGAGGAAGCAGACGCATTTGAATATACCGGTATGATATCTGTAGCAGCCGGCAATTTTACCGGAAGCGGAAGAGACAGTGTCATTGCGTATGTCCCGGAGATGGAATCCGACAGTACAGAGCCGGCAGCTTATATGTTCGATATTAACAGCAGCCGACAGCTTGTAAATAAAAGAAAAGTAGTGAATATCTACAGTATTTTAGGCTGCGGAAACCTCTCTACAAAAAACTCCAGCAACGGAAAGGTATTTAAAAATGCACCGGTCGTTCAGCTTGTCAGTGCAGATACTGATAAGGATAATATTGATGAGCTTGTGATTACGGCAGGACTGAATGACCCGGAAGCCGATGCCGGTGAGAGACAGGCCCAGATGTTCATTTACGATTATGTAAAAAATACAGACGGAAGCTGGAGCTGGCAGCGGAGTTTTACCTTAAATACAAAAGGATATTCCGGCAGCGGAGGGAAAAGACTTCGTTGGGCTTCTTCCTCTGTGGGTGATATTATCCTGGACAATGATGTGGATTTTCCGGAAATTATTACTGCCGGATGGATTGATAAAAAAGATGGAGACAATCAGGATGTAACCAGCAATATCGGAAGTTACGTAACAAGCTGTACAAAGGTGACAAAAAGCGAAGGCGGAACACCGGTTGGTTCTTACAATGCAAGCCAGTTGTCTGCGATTACTACCGGAAATAATGGAATTAATAATGTCAGTGAATTTACCGAGGGTGGACATTATGAAGATGACCATGTGCAGAGTCTTCTTCCGGTGGCTGTTTTCCGGGCGGACGGATATGGAGAGGCAGCCTCCATTCTGATTTCGGATACTGTCTATAAACTGGAAGATTCTACCTTAAAGGGTCAGTATCGTCGTGATTATTTTAATGATGATGATGACGGAATCGGTTCCAGCATTATCAGTAACGGACTGGTACAGGATGTAACCGTCGGCAATTTTGACGGCAATGAGGAAGGCAGGGAACAGGTTATTTTCTGTACCTGTCAGAAACAAAACTCAATTAATAATTACTGGTATTGTATTTACACCTATAAGAAAAACTCCAGTAATAATTGGGACAGCTATGAGACCGGATGGGAGATAAATAAAAAAGGCGATGCCTATATGTCTCTGTGTTCCGTTGATACGGACAATGACAGTACCGTGGTAAGAATCAAGAGTGCATCCATGACCTTTACAGAACCGGAGGTTCTTGCCCTTCTGGAATCGACTCCGTATTATGGAGAGGTTGAAGGCGGCGACATCGGAAACAGTGAAACAGCATATGGAAAATCCGATGGAAGCGGCAGCAGCACAAGTACCTCGAATGGATTGACGACACAAATCATCACCGGATTTGAATATGAGGTAGATGATTTGACCGGCGGTCTGACCTGTGGATTTGAGCTGGAAGCAACTGTGGAAAATAATTTTACCTGGGAAACCACGAAAACGACAACCACCGAATATTCTCTGGATTATTCCAATGATACCGGCGAAAATATGGTTGTTGTATACCGTCGTCCGGTAACCGTATGGGAGTATGAGGTAAAGAACAGTGACAGAACCATGGTTATGGCAAGACAGGGTACCCTTCTTACCAGCATGATTTCGATGGATGAATATAATGATGCTGCAAAACAGTATGGACTGTCGGAAGTTACAGAAAATATGCTTGCAGAACCGGGTAATCCGTTCTCGTACCGGAGCTCTCTGACGGGACTGTCAAATGGAGTACAGAGTAAGAATCCGGTTGCCTACAATGGCAAAGGAACCATTTCTCAGAGCTTTACATACAGTCAGGAGCAGGAAAAATCCTTTACTTATGAATTAAATACTTCTTTTACCGCCTGTGGAAAGGTTATGGGTGTAAAAGCCGGAGGCGGAGCGGGTTATGCCCATACAGAATCCGAATCGACAATTAATACGACCAGTATTTCGAAGTCCGGAGCGGTAACCTGTAAGGATACAGAAGGATATGACTTTACCTGGGAATTTGCTCATTGGACCACAAAGCTTAACGATACGGAGATACCGGTTCTTGGATATCTGCTTACAAAAGTGAAGGCACCGCCATGCCCGCCAACGAATCTGGGAATTGAAAAGCTTACTTCGACAACAGCGAAGATTACCTGGGATTTAGGAAGACGTGCGGCAGATGAATACCGTCTGTATCAGTTATATCCGGATGGAACCAGAGTACAAATCGGTGTCGTAGACGGAACAGAAACCTCTTACACACTGACCCGCCTGATGCCGAATACGACTTATACCTATGCAATGACCGCATATGCGGAATCCGGAATCTGTGTTGGAGAATCCGTATTAAGTGAAGAACTGACGGTGACAACTCTTCCGGAAGGACTGGCTTCTGTGGAAATCATTTCACCGGAAGACGTATCGGTTCGAATTGGCGAAACTGCTACATTTAAAGCAGACATTTCCGTTAATTCCGATACTTATCAGGCAACCAATTATCAATGGCAAAAGAGAGTAAGCGGAGATAACTGGGAAGATATCAGTGGTGTGAAGGGAAGAACCCTGACCGTGGAAAATGTTCAGAAGGAAGAAAGCGGCACCCAGTATCGCTGTATCTTTAAAGTCAGCTACGCAAATGCAGACGCTCTTATTAAATACTACAGTACTCCGGCTACTCTTCTCGTGGGACCGGCTTCGGTAAATGTATCTCTGGATATTACCGGACACGATAAGACCGGACTGGGAACGGTAGCGAAGCCATATGTCGGTAAAGCTGACTATCAAAAGGCAGGAACACCGATTGCAACGGAAGTGAAAAAAGAACAAAATGTTGTGATTGAAGCTGAAGGAGAAAGACCACAGCTTACGGTTTACAAGCTTGGTAGTGCATATTATGGAATCGGTATTACCGACAGTGGAGAAAATGTTTACTATACAGTAAATAAAACGACATCCGGGTATACTGCCGGAAGTAAAATCGAGGTTGTGGAAAAAGCGTCCTACAAAGATACCAGCGGTACGGCAGTAAACGACCTGCCATCGGATTTCAATCCGGACAACAGTATCGTAAAAACAATCGGAGGAAGTACCTGTTTCCTGATGGCGAAAGTAGACGGAACAGCGAAGACACCAATTGATACCGCGGGAGCTTATACAGCTGTGGATACCAGACTGGCAAGTGCAACCGGATATACCCTTTACTGGCTTAGCGGCGGCAAATATTATGCGTATACTGAAAATGGAGGCAAGGGAGCGGAAGTTTCCGGACTGAAAGCTTCAGACCTTTATGAGGTATATTCTGTTTCTACCAGTGAAAAAGAAGTGGAAGATGCAAGCAATCCGGGTACAACCACAAAGGTAGCGGTGACGACCGTTCTCCTCGGAAGACAGGAAACCTGGACGCAGTTAGATGCGGTTGAATCCACAGGGGAAACCAAAGTATATGAAGATGTGAGCCGGAACTATTATACCAGACTGGTCAAAGACTCTGCATCCTGCGAACTTACTCAGATGACGATGGATAAGAGTGAGGTATATCAGAATGAAGATGGTGATGAGATTACCGGTTTTAATCCGGCACAATTAGAAATCGTAACGGAGAAAGTAACAGAGACAATCAATACTCCGGTTTACACACCACAGACAGGTACAGTACTTACCCTGACTGCATCCGTAACTGAAAAAGGCGGGGCCGTAGCAGCAAAAGACGCTCTTGTTGATTTCCATATTATCAATACACAGACCAATTCGCTGGAGACAGTATCTGCAAAAGCCGGTACGGATGGAAATGCAACGGCGCAGTGGAGTGCACCTTCCAATGGACTTTACAGCATCAAGGCTGTTGTCCGTACGGCAAATGGATATGCAACCAATCAGACAGCAAACCAGTATTATGACGCAGGCATTACAGTGAATCAGGCTGTAACAGAGTATCGCTTAAAGCTTTCGAAAGGCGGACAGGATACTGCCGGAGCTATCTCCTATGGGGAGACGGTATCTGTTATTTTACAACAAAGAACCGTGACCGAAACTTCATCAACGGAGTGGGCAGACTATACGCGCGATGATATTGTGTATACCTATCAGGCAAAAACAGGAGCTTCTTCAGAAAAAACCCTGGATGCTACGAAGAGCTGTCAGCCGGAGAGTGCGGGATTGTATAATTTCCGTGCATACAAAGGAAGTGTCAAATCAGACAGCTGGCTGGCAATGGCATCTCTTGATGTAAAACGTGTGGCAGTAACCATCAGCCCATCCTGGCCGGATGGCAAGATTCCGGGAAGTGCAAAGGATGTAACAATTGTAACAGACCCAACGCTGCCGGAAACCTTGAACCTGAGTGAAATATTTGATGTCTTATGTGATTATTTCAATTTAAGTGCTGCAGACAAAGTGACAGCCGGCGGACGATTCAGTGTGGCTCTCAATTACAAGAGTTACGCAGGAAACGATGCTCTGAAAGAAAAGATACTTGCATTCCAGAACAATTATCAGGTGACATTTAAAGAAAATGTCTTTACCAAAAAGGTGAACAGTGCGAAAGTACTTTATGAGAGCGGAGAAAATGGTTCCCTCATCGGACAGTATTCCGAATATTACTATCCGATGGAAAGCGGAGACAACCGCAATCACGGAGAAAAGATTCGTTTCATGGCAATACCAAACGAAGGTTTTGAAGTTGCATACTGGACTGTCAACGGAAATCGTTATGAAACAGATGAAAAATTACCGGATGGAATGGCATTTAACAAATCGGGAACACAGATTAACATTGAAAGCTTTGACATGGTTAACCATGTTGATATAAACGGAATTCTTGATGTTTCTGTGGAGTTTGAAAGTATTTCCAATACGGTAACTTACAGTGTAAGTAAACAGGAAGGCAGCGGAAATGGTACTGTTTCCGCAGTAAATGAGACAGGTGCTGCCTTAAAGAGCGGTGCAAGCGTGAGTAACGGCTCTAGCGTAACCTTTACGGCAGAACCGGAAAACGGATATATTGTGGAACAGTGGGTAGTCAATGACAAGATTTATCACTGGGATAACACAGAAGAAATATACCGTGGAATTTCCCTTACTCTTGAAAATATTCAGGAAGCAAAAAATGTTGTAGTATACTTCAAGAAACAGGCAGGTACTTATAATGTTTCGGTTACTGTAGTCAATGAAGACGGTGAAACCGATGCATCTCTGGCAACGGTGACAGCAGCCAATGCGGAAACCGGTGAGGAGATTGCGCTTCCGGCGAAAGCAAGAGAGGGACTCAGCCTGACATTTAATGCAGCAGTAGCAAACAAAGCAAATCATATGGTAAAAGAATGGCAAATCAGCACCGATGGCGGACAGAATTTTGCCGCAGTCAAAGGTTCCGGCGGACAGACTTCCTTTACACTTTATAATGTGAAAGAAGATACAATTGTTCGTCCGATTATTACGACAGCCCAGACTTACCAGCTTCAGTACAAGGTTATGATGAATGGCGAGGAGGTTACCAATACCAATACCTTTGTTGCGAAGCTTACCGCAGAAAGTAACGGACAGAAGCTTTCAAAGGGCGAAGTTTCCGCATACATCCCGGTTGATTTTGCTCTGCTTCTGAACTCGAATTATTATCTGGTTGATTGGAGCGATAATGTGGAGGTAGACGCACAGGATAACAGCAAGGCGACTCTTGCTTCCATAACAGATAACACAGAGGTTGTGGTAACCATTGCGGAAAAACCGATAGTATCCTGGACTGAACCTGCCAATGGAACAATTACAGCAACCTGCCCGGACGCAGAAGATGCGGAAAAGACACTGACGCTTAAGAATGGCGCTCATGTGGCAGTTGGAACGGATGTTACCGTAACCTTTACTCCGGACACCGGTTATGTATTTGAAAAAGCAACCGTAAACAGCAAGACAGCAGCCACAGAATATGCCGATGCCAGTGGAGAGACAACGGATGCCAGAACCGTAGTTCTTAACAGTGTGGATGGAAATCGTAAGATTG
>JALEIY010000141.1 GCA_022769785.1 Eubacterium sp. | reverse complement strand
CAGGGAATAGGGGACGGAGACGATTTATGACAGAGTTACAAAAGCATTTAATGCAGTTAGTAAAAGAAATAGATGAAACCTGCCGGGACAACGATTTAAAATATGCTCTTAACGGCAGAACGGCCGGCAATGCCATGACTGAGGACCATTTTACCACAAGCTGTTATCAGTTTCAGATTATGATGCCGGCGGAGGATATGCTGCGGTTAAAGGAACTGCTGCTGGAAAAAAATATTCCAAATCGTGGCATCGAGGATATGTCTGTAAACAAAAATCTGCCGCATAACCGGATGCGTTATGTGGATACCGGCACTCTGGTTCTTGATAAGGATGAACCGATTGCCTACAGTATGCCGGGGGTGGCAGTCACTATTTTCCCGTTATATACAAAAAGACATTCTAAGGTGATGGAAGCTTTAGAGGTGGGAATGGTATATTATAACGGAGGATGGCCATTTAGAAGGAACCCGTCCGGCTATGTTAAAAAATGTCTCCTCGGTACGAAAATCATGCTTCGCGTGAAGGGAAAAGACTGGATTATGGAGCAGCTTTATCACATGATAGAGCAGGAAAAAGGCCGTACTCCGGGAGAGGTATATTATGAAAAAACCGGAGCGGACCGGGTTCGTACCATTCCGGTGACCTCAGTGACCGAAACAGAGAGAATACCATTTGAAGGGATGCTGCTGCCAGTGGCCGCCGACAGAGAAACCTATCTCCGGGATCATTTTGGTCCGGACTGGGAAACCCTGATGCTGGAACAGCTTCCAAATACCGGCCGCATGGAGGTTATCTGGGATGCCCATATTTCCTGCCTGGATTTTGTGCAGGAGTTGAAGGAGGAGAATATCGATATCTATGATATTTTCCGTCAGGCAAGGGAGTATCGTCAGTGGCTGATTAATGTCTACAAAGGCTGGAGGGCAAAATATTATCAGACTCTCCGTTTTGGAAAAAGAAGTGTTGACCGGATTGATTTATTTATTCATTATAAACCGATCATGGCAGAACTGAGAGAGGCAGCCCGGAAAGAAGATGTAGAAGCTTTGCGGGAAATGCTGGAGCCTTATCTTGAGTGCGTGGATAAATATAAAGAGAAAAAAATGGGATTCTATATCACAAAGGAGCTGCATGAGATTGCTTCGCTGGTATGGGAGGCCGATGAAATGGAAAATTATGCAAATGAGGTTTATGAGCTGACTCCGGAACGATATCGGACAATGGATATGGAGAAATATTTGGCAGAGTATCGTTAGTTTTTGTATACTTTTTCCTGAAAATGTTGATTTTAACCCGGAATCTTCTTTTGTCTGCCGGATTATGGCGGACAGGAGAGGATTTTTCAATGTATTAAGAAGAAAAAAAACTGGTAATAATTAAACCGGTATGATAGAATATCAAAGATTGGGTTATTTTACAGACAACCCGGAGGGAAGTGCATGACCGGGACTTCTGAAAAGTACATTGAAGCAGTGTCTTTTTCAGTGGTTTCGGAGCCTTCCCCCAGTAAGTTACAGACTGGCGCAGAGTCCTTTTGGGACGGCGCATACTATGTACGCCGAATGGCGAGGAGGTATTATGGTAAAACAGTTTTCAATGGAGCTTGCCGGAAGAACTCTGACCGTTGAGGTTGGCAGAGTGGCAGCGCAGGCAAACGGTGCAGCATTTATGCACTATGGTGATACGGTGGTATTATCCACAGCAACAGCATCTGACAAACCGCGTGACGGGATTGATTTCTTCCCGTTAAGTGTGGAATTTGAAGAGAAAATGTACTCTGTCGGAAAGATTCCGGGAGGATTTAACAAAAGAGAAGGTAAGGCATCCGAGCATGCGGTATTAACATCCCGTGTTATCGACCGTCCGATGCGTCCTCTTTTCCCGAAGGATTACAGAAATGACGTGACACTGAACAACCTGGTAATGTCCGTAGACCCGGACTGCTCTGCAGAAGTAACTGCCATGCTGGGTTCTTCCATTGCCACATCCATTTCCGATATTCCGTTTGACGGCCCGATTGCCGCAACACAGATTGGTCTGATTGACGGAGAGTTTATTGTAAATCCTACGGACGACCAGAAAGTAGTATCCGACCTGGCTCTGACCGTGGCATCTACCGCTGAGAAGGTAATCATGATTGAGGCCGGTGCCAATGAAGTGCCGGAGGAGCAGATGATTGACGCCATCTTTAAGGCCCATGAAGTGAATAAACAGATTATCGTTTTCATTAATAAGATTGTGGAAGAATGCGGAAAAGAGAAGCATGAATACGAACATGTAGATACTCCGGAAGAACTCTGGGATGATATGGTTGCCTTTATCACACCGGAAGCTATGGAAGAAGCGGTATTTACAGATGTGAAGCAGGTTCGTGAAGAAAATATCCGCCAGATTAAAGACAAGCTGGCAGAAAGATATGAAACAGAGCATGAAGAATGGCTTCCTCTGATTGATGATGCCGTTTACAAGTTCCAGAAAAAGACCGTCCGCAAGATGATTCTGAAAGACCATAAGCGTCCGGATGGAAGAGCCATCGACGAGATTCGTCCGCTCAGCGCAGAGATTGATATTCTCCCAAGAGTACATGGTTCCGGTATGTTCAAGCGTGGACAGACACAGATTATGACCATTACGACTCTGGCACCGCTTTCCGAGGTACAGAAGGTAGACGGTATTGACCTTAATGTGACATCAAAAAGATATATGCATCATTATAATTTCCCAAGCTACTCGGTTGGTGAGACAAAACCAAGCCGTGGCCCGGGACGCCGTGAAATCGGACATGGAGCCCTGGCAGAGAAAGCACTGGTTCCGGTACTTCCAAGTGAGGAAGAGTTCCCATATGCGATTCGTACCGTTTCCGAGACTCTGGAATCCAACGGTTCCACTTCTCAGGCAAGTATCTGTGCATCCACACTGTCACTGATGGCAGCCGGTGTACCGATTAAAAAGCCGGTGGCAGGTATTTCCACAGGTCTTGTAACCGGAGATACCGATGATGATTATATTGTTCTTACGGATATTCAGGGACTGGAAGACTTCTTTGGTGATATGGACTTTAAGGTTGCCGGAACACATGACGGTATCACAGCAATCCAGATGGATATTAAGATTCACGGTCTGACGCCGGAGATTATCCGCGAAGCAATTGCCAAGACAAAAGCAGCGAGAGAGCACATCCTGACAAATGTTATGGAGCCGGTAATTGCAGAACCGAGAGCAGAGCTTTCCGCTTACGCACCAAAGATTACACAGATTAAGGTTGACCCTGAGAAAATCAGTGAGATTATCGGAAAACAGGGCAAGACCATTAACGGAATTATTGACGA
Source organism: Eubacterium sp. (assembly GCA_022769785.1). Taxonomy (GTDB): domain Bacteria; phylum Bacillota; class Clostridia; order Lachnospirales; family Lachnospiraceae; genus Anaerobutyricum. The sequence continues at coordinate 5,866 of JALEIY010000141.1, read as the reverse complement.
GACCGGAGTTAAGATTGATATCAATGATGACGGAAGAGTGGATGTCTGTGGTGTAGAACAGGCTATGATTGACAGAGCCCTGGAATTAATCCGCTTAATCGTTGAACCGGTAGAGTCGGGCAAAATTTATGAAGGTGAAGTAGTACGAATTATGAACTTTGGAGCATTTGTTCAGCTTGCACCGAATAAAGACGGTCTGATTCACATTTCCAAGCTTTCCAGAGAGAGAGTGGAGAAAGTGGAAGATGTGGTAAACATCGGAGATAAAGTCAGAGTGAAGGTTCTTGAGATTGATAAAATGGGACGAATCAACCTGGCATTAAAAGAAAAATTAAATTAATATTATCGGATGCATTTAAAAAAGCAGATGGTATAAAACCAAAGCTGTCGGAGGAAGATATTATTTCTCTGGCAGCTTTTTTATTTCACCGGAAAAGGCTCCCGCTTCCATAAGAAATTTTGTTTTGAACAGATACGTTATTTGATAATATATTTGTTTTTTCTGTTGCCGAAAGAATAAAAAAAAGTTATAATAAAATTCATAGCAGGAAAGGAGACATTCGTTGTGGAGCTGCGGTTGGAACAGATTAGTCAGATTACGCATGGCGTTGTTTTGAATCGAATAAAGCCTAAAGTGGAAAGCGATGGAGTCGAATATCCGATTCTGTCAATCAGCCAGCTGCTGGATGAGGAAAACGGTGTGCGGGATTATGAGGTTCCAACAGTATATGTGGACCGGAAAAAGACGGCCAATCTGAATCTTGCAAAGGAGCACAGTATTGTCATCGGCCTTACTTCCTTTCATCGTGCGGCGGTGCTTGGTAAGCAGCATGAGGGAAAGATTATCCCGTCGAATTTTGTATCCATTGAGTTTCATAACGGTATTATGGATCCTTACTATTTTGCATGGTATTTTAATGAGCACCCGGAGATTAAGGAACAGAGGAATATTGCCATACAGGGCAATTCTTCCGTAAAGGTGCTCTCTATTCATATGATTCGGCAGCTTGCCGTGGAATGTCCGGATTTGTCTACCCAGATGACCATCGGGAAGCTGTACTATTATCAGAAGAGAAAGCAGCTGCTGCTCAGAGAAAAGATGAAGCTGGAAAGCTCCGTGTTATCGGAAGAGATGATGCAGCATCTGAAGCAACTGTAAAAGGAGAAGACTCTTGGATGAGAAACAATTAAATTATGAGTTTATGTCAATTCTGAGTGAGAGCCATCCCGGTCTGACCTTTGAAGAGTACAGAGACAGCTGCGTATTTCTTTTATTTTACCAGTATCTGTGTATTCGTTTTGAGGACAGTCTGGAGGAACGATATGCCATGAGTGCGATGGTGCGTATGGCGGTACGTGGTAAGCTCCAGATGCCGACATTCATTAAGTTTATAGAAGCAGCCGCCCCGTTCCTTGTTCTGGCCGGGGCTCCTTTCCGTCTGACGGATTTTTCTTTCTACAGAAAGATGTCAGAGGTTCAGTCTTTGGAAAAACAAAAGAGCTTTGCCAGATTTATTCGTAAGCTGATTAAGAAAATGGACGGCTGGGAGGACAGAGAGCTCCTCCTTGCCCATTACGGAGAAATGTTTGAACTGCTCATGAGCGGTTTTGCACGGATGAAAAAGGAAACCTATCTTTCCAAAGGAATACAGGACCTTCATCGTATGTTTTTTTCCCAGAATGTGCATACTGTAAAAAATATCTTTCTGCCGGGATTTCAGTATGGAATACTGCTTGGTGCCATGACAGACCATGTGAAAGATACACAGATATACGGTTTTGAGCAAAAAGACAGTTTTCGGGAGCTTCTGGAGATTCTCTGTTATATGAAGGATGTTCCGCTGGATTCCGTCCATCTTTGTAAAAAAGAAGAATGGAGCGGCAAAAAAGAATATGCCGCACTTTTTGATGCGATTGCCATTTTTATGCCGGACGGTGTGGAATCCGGCACATTGCTTATGGAGGATTCTCCGACGATTCCTGCCGCCGCACTTATGAAGACGGTGGCAAAAGGGGAGTTTCCGCTGATTCTTTCCGCTTTACCGCTGCTGGCATCCAAAGGAATTATGACGGTAGTTGTTCCAAGCGCTCTTCTTTACCGGGAAGGAAAAGAGGCGCTGATTCGAAAATATATCGTAGAGGAAGCGGATTGCCTGGAAATGGTCATGCTGCTTCCGGATAATGCCTTTCAGTCCACAGGACAAAATGAGGTCATGCTTCTTTTCCGAAAGGACAGGGAAAACGAAGACGTTATGTTCTTTGACTGTTCTCATATGGATAATCTGGAGGGAGAGCGGCTTCTGTCCATAGAAAAGGCATGGAAAGAAAGAAAATCTGTTCCGGGATTTTGTGCCCGGACGGATAAAAAAACCATAAAAGACAATGATTATAATCTGAATCTGCCAAGATATATTACCCGGTCTGTCCGGATGACGGAGATGGATATCACGAAACGTCGGGAGAGAATCGAGGAAATTGACCGTGAGCTGGCGGAAATAGACAGAAAGATTGCCATGTATCGAAGAGATATGGAATTGTAATATGAGGATGAATCATGAAAAAAACATGGAGATATCTGTTGATTCTTTGCATCGGTATTCTGTTTGCCGGCTGTACACAGCAAAGCCATGAAAAACAGGAGCCGCCAAAAAAAGAAGAAGCAAAAATGATAATCGGGGTGGCAAAAAACAATGCGCCTTATTACAGTACCGATACTGCGGGTAACCCGGAAGGACTTTATGTGGAGCTTATGAATGCATTAAGCGAAAGAGGCGATTTTGCCTTTGAATTTCTGGACGTCAGCCCGGTACAGGCAAAAGAAATGATAACGCAGGGAAAATGTGATGCATTTCTTGGAGTGTGTGAACTGGAACTGGATGAGAGAGAGGAACTTTTGCAGAGAGGGGCATTTTATTCTTCTCCCTTGTACCTGGTGACACCGAAGGCAGGTGGTCTGAAAGATGCCGATGAACTCAGAGACCGCAAAATTGCGGCGACTGCTTTAAGCAGTGCCGAAGAATATGCAAGAAAAACCGCGATACGCCACGGAGGCGATGCCGTGACTTTTCAGGATGAGGAAACAGCTCTTTTGGATATGGAAGGGGGATATTCCCAGGCGATGGCCATTGACGGGAACCGACTTTCGGTTCTCATACAAAACGGGAAAAAACTTCGTGTTTTAAAGAAGTCAGAAAAGATTCTGGAAAAACACCGCATTACGGTGTTATCCGATTCTGAATCTGCCGGTATTTTATGGAACAGCCTGAAGGAAATCAAAAAGGATAAAACTCTGGATGAACTGGTTTTGGCCATGCAGGAGACAGTGGAATGATATAATACCAGAGAATAAAATTACGGAAAATGAATATTCTAATGAAGAAAGAGGAAGGATACCGCAGGGTATCTTTCCTTTCTTTATTCCGAAAAAAGATTTGCATTATTGTGCAGCAGACAAAAACGGAGGTATTATGAATAATCAGGGGAAAAGTATCATTGAATTCGGAGAACAGATGCTGGGAAATCATGAATCCGGACACCGTATTTTATTTCTTTCGGTAATCGGAGAAATTGAAGGGCATGAGCTTTCTCCGGAGAGAACCAAAACAACCAAATATGAGCATTTGCTGCCGCTTCTTGCCCGGGCGCAGGATGATAAAGAAGTGGACGGAATTCTGATGTTAATCAATACCGTGGGAGGGGACTGTTCCTGCGGTCTGGCGGCGGCAGAAATGACAGCGTCCATTGAAAAGCCGGTGGTGTCCTTAATTATTGGTGACAGCCATTCCATTGGCGTCCCTTTATCGGTGGCATCAAAGCATACCGTTATCGCGCCGACAGCAACCATGATTATCCATCCGGTGCGGATAAATGGAACGGTCATCGGCGCGCCCCAGACCTTCGAATATTTTAAACTGATTCAGGACCGGATTCTTGATTTTGTGGAAGCGCATTCCCGGGCAAAAAAGCAGGAGCTGGAGCAGATGATGATGAAAAAAGGGATGATGGCGAAGGATTTGGGAACCATTCTTGTGGGAGAAGAAGCAGTAAAGGCCGGACTGGCGGATGAGGTTGGCGGAATCGCTGAGGCTTTGTCCTGGCTTCACCGGGAAATTGACCGAAAAAAAGAATCTCTGTAATGTTGAATAAAAATGCTGTTATTTATTTTAAAAACACATCTTTTTTTCTTTCCTTTTTTGTGCTATGATGATACCAGTCAAAATAGTGCTGATTTTTAGCAGGAATAAAGGGTGTTTAGGATGACTGATAATACAAAAACCAAAAATAAAAAAACGTCTTCAAAAGCGACGGGAACCGGGAAAACGACGGCAAAGAGCCGAAATACATCCGGTACAGTTGTCAAAAGTACAGCGAAAAGCGGAAAAAAGGCTGCCGGAACCGGCAGGAAAAGCACCGCTGGGAAAAAAGCGCCTGTGCGTGACGAAGGAATTGCTATGGGAAAAGAGGTGCAGGTAATTGCATCCTTTGGAATAATGGTGATTTTTATGTTAAGCAGCTTCGGTTGGTGCGGTACCGTGGGAGAATGGCTTGCCAACGCCGGTTTTGGGATTTTTGGCTGTGTACAGTATGTGATGCCGGTTGCGTTTTTCCTGGCGGTTACCTTGCTGACAGCCAATGATTACAGTGTGCTGGCTATGAAAAAATGTGCGGCAGGATTTACTCTGCTGGTGACCATTTCTGCAATTTCTCATCTTATTTTTATCGGAGAAACGACAGAGCTTAATGCGCTTTTCGCCACGGCCATCCATGACCGGAGAGCGGGAGGCATCCTGGGCGGAGGCATCGGAATGCTCCTCCACAGCTGGTTTGGAGTGGCAGGAGCTTTTGTGATTTTATTCTGTATTTTACTGATTTCACTGATTATGCTGACACAGCGTTCTTTTATTGATTTTGTGAAACGCATTTTCTCAGGTCTGCAGGAAAAAAATGCTGCTCTCAGGGAAAGAAGAAAGCTCGAAAAAGAGCAGAGAGGCAGAGAGAAACCACAGGAAAAACCTGTGTCAAAAGAAATCGGGTCAGAGCAATTCTTTGAAGAGGAAGAATCCGGGATGTTTCACAGCTTCTTAAAAATGAAAACAAGGAAAAGAAGCTCTCGTGCCGATAAAAGGCGTGTCAAAAAATGTGAAGAAAAACTCAGGGAGATTGAGGAAAGCCGGAAAAAAGGCAAAAGTGCCGGTGAAGCAAAAAGCCGCCTGGCAAATGACCCGGGTATCCGTATTCACGTTCCGGTCTTTACTTCTTCCGATGACGTGAAAAAGAAAGATGCCGTTCGGGAAATTTATCCGGAAATCTATCCGTTTACGGCGGAGGATGACCGGACTACAAGATTTGACGGGGAACTGGATTTTACGGCCTTTTCTTTTAACAGCGGAAAAACACCGGAGGAATTTGCCCGTAAGATGTCCGAAGATTCCAAAGAGATGCAGAAAATCATGGCAGAGATTCATGATTCTCTGGAAGAAGACAGTGATACTTCGGAGAAAAAAATCCTCTTACCGAATGAAGCCTCTGAAGAACCGGAAACAGTCGGGAATAAAACAGAGATAGAGGAAAAACCGGAAATTTCTGAGGAGGAAGGCAGCGAACCGTCGGAAGAAGAACTGGAGGATTTCCACATTATTGATGATATTCCGGATGAAGAGCCGGAATGTGAGCAGATGCGGCAGATGACCCAGGCCGAAGAGTCGGGATATGAGCAGATGCCGCAGATGACCTCGGACGAAGAGTCGGGATATGAGGAAATGCCGCAGATGGCTCAGGAAGAAGAGTCAGGATGTGAGCAAATGCCGCAGATAAACTCGGAAGAACAGACTAGGGAAGAGAAAAAAGCTGCAGAAAAACCGGTCAG
>JALEIY010000132.1 GCA_022769785.1 Eubacterium sp. | reverse complement strand
AAAAATTTTTTTGTGCAGATTTCATCGAAATAACCTGATATCTGTCAATTTTCATGAAAGAATTCCTTCTTTTTCCTTCATTTTAACATTTTTCGTCAAAAAGGGCTTCGAATTCATCTCTGGAAATCCGTTCTTTCTCTATCAGAAGGTTTGCACAGGCATGAAGCACATCCATATTTTCTGTCAGAATCCGTTTGGCATCTTCATAACAGCTATCCACGATTTTCTTTACTTCCATATCAATCTGCTTTGCCACGTCCTCGCTGAAATTACGTCCATGTCCCAAATCCTTGCCCAGGAAAACCTCATCGCTGTCTTCTTCGTAATTAATGAAACCAAGGCTTTCCGACATACCGTACTGGGTCACCATGGCCCGCGCAGTTTCCGTGACATTTTTAATATCCTGAGACGCTCCGGTGGTCACATCATCAAAAATCAGCTCCTCGGCAATTCTTCCGCCCATACCGACTTTGATATCCTGAAGCATCTTACCCCGGGTATTGAATACGTTATCGTTCTCCGGCACCGGCATGGTGTATCCGGCAGCGCCGACACCGGTCGGAATAATGGATACGGTGTACACCGGTCCCACATCCGGCAGAAGATGGAATAAAATCGCGTGCCCGGACTCATGGTAAGCGGTAATTTTTCTTTCCAGCTCCGGAACCAGACGGCTCTTTTTCTCCGTACCGATTCCAACCTTGATGAAGGCTTTCCGCACATCTTCCATTTTGATAAAACGACGGTCATTTCTCGCCGCCAGAATGGCCGCTTCATTCATAAGGTTTTCCAGATCCGCTCCGGAAAATCCCGGCGTCGTTCTGGCAATCTGATGGATGTCCACATCCTGTGCCAGAGGTTTTCCCTTAATATGAACGTTAAGAATCTCTTCTCTTCCTTTCACATCCGGTCGTCCCACAGCTACCTTCCGGTCAAAGCGTCCCGGTCGTAAAATCGCCGGGTCCAGAATATCCACCCGGTTCGTTGCCGCCATGACAATGATTCCTTCGTTCACGCCGAAGCCGTCCATCTCAACCAGAAGCTGATTAAGCGTCTGTTCTCTCTCGTCATGTCCGCCGCCAAGTCCGGTTCCTCTTCGTCTTGCCACGGCATCAATCTCGTCAATAAATATAATACACGGTGAATTTTTCTTGGCATCCTCAAATAAATCCCGGACTCGGGAAGCTCCGACACCGACAAACATTTCCACAAAATCAGAACCGGAAATGCTGAAAAACGGGACTTCCGCCTCTCCTGCCACTGCTTTGGCAAGGAGGGTTTTTCCGGTACCGGGAGGGCCCACCAGAAGAACTCCTTTCGGAATACGGGCACCCACCTCAATAAACTTTGCCGGATTTTTCAGGAAGTCCACAATTTCCTTCAGCTCTTCCTTTTCCTCCTGCAGACCGGCCACCTGGTCAAAACGCACCCGCTTGGTATTGGGGTCAAGCATGGTCGCCCGGCTTTTTCCAAAGTTCATCATCTTATTATTGCCGCCGCCCCCGCCGACACGATTCATCATATACGGCATGAACATCATCAGCATAAAAATAAAAATGTAAGGCAGCATGGAGGTAAAAGCTCCTCCCGCTTTTTTTACATTGCCCACCACACAGGTTACGTCCCGGGTATCCGCATAATCAATGACCTCATTCACATCTGTGACATAGAAGGTTTTTCTGGAATCATCCTTCATATATACCGTTACCGAGCCCGTTGGGACCTCAGCATTCTGTGTTACCTCAACAGACTGAATATCACCCGCAGTCACATCTTCTTTGAACTCCCGCCAGGTATACGGGGTCTGGCTCTGGCGATAGGTTTTCTGCGAAAACAGACTGATCGCCGTATATACGGCCAGAAGCGCGATTACAAATAAAAGAATATTTTTGTATTGTTTATTCAACAGTTTCTCCTTTCCGCTCCGGTTCTTCCCCGGTATCCGGCTCTACTACGCCGATAAATGGTAAATTTCTGTATTTCTGTGCATAGTCGAGGCCATATCCCACCACAAACTCGTCCGGAATATCAAAGCCCAGATAGTCAATCTGCACCTCTGCTTCCCGGCGGTCCGGTTTATTTAACAGCGCACACAGCTTTATACTTGCCGGATTTCTCTGTTTTAAAACAGGAATCAGATAATGAAGTGTTCTTCCGGAGTCAATAATATCCTCCACAATAATCACTTCTTTTCCTTCCATGGAATCATCAAGGTCCTTTTTAATCCGAACGATACCGGAACTGGAAGTTGCATTGCCATAGCTGGAAACCTGCATAAAATCCAGCGAAACCGGAACCGTAATTCGTTTGGCCAGTTCACAGGCAAAAAATACTCCACCCTTTAAAATACAGATGAGATGCACTTCTTTTCCCTCATAATCTTTACTGATACGCTCGCCGATTTCTTTAATCTTTGCGTCAACGGCTTCCTCCGGTATCAATACACTAATCTTATCTGCCATCGTAATTCCTCCGTTCTTTTTCTCTCAGAATCATATCCCGCAAAAAGCCTCCGAAAGTTCTCATTCCATAAAGTCCCCCGGAAGCGTGACGGACACTTTCAAAACCCTTGTGGTCTCCGGTCCGATTTTGCAGTCTTCACTGATTCTTCCTCCCAGAACCCACAGTACATGATGTCCCTGTGCCAGCAGCAGAACCCGATCCCTGTTCTCTGCCGGCAGCTTTTCATCGATAAAATACCGGTTCAGCAGCTTATGCTGTCCCTGATTATTCATAATAATATAATCCCCGGTTTGACGTGTCCTTAAAAATAGTTTATTTTTTATTTTATCATAATCAAAGTATTTGACACAATCCTTTTTTTCTATTTCCCCGCCTTGGTATCTCTCGAAAGAAAGCTGCAGCTTTCCCCCGGCAAAGTCTGCACTCCAGCTTTTTCCATCGCAAAATTCCGGCACCGGAATCTCCTGTTCCAATACGTTTTTTTCCGGATTTTTTTCTTCCAGCGGGCCTGTTTTCAGAAGGAGTCCCTCCTTTTGCCGGCAGGCAGACATACCATACGGCAGATTCCGGCTTTTCCCCGGCCTTTTTCCCATAAGGCCTGCAACTGCTTCAATATGAACCTCTCCGATATCCTTTCTCCGGCCGGACACCTCAAAAAGCATCCGCCTTGCCATTTCTTTTCTTTCATAATTACTGCATTTCAAAAAGGCGTTTTCGTGGAGGAAACAGCCTTCCGGCGTTTTTTGCCGCTGCTTTTCGTAGCTCTCTTTTACCGAATCAGCGACATAATCCGCAATTTCTCCTGCTTTTTCTGCCAGAGCACAGAAATGCTCCACCACACGGGGGTTTAAGCTCTCCATTTCCGGAAGTATAGTACTTCGGATATAATTGCGGCTGTAATCCTCACAGGCATTGGTACTGTCCTCCACATAATCCTGTCCGAGCCGGGAAAGCAGCTTAAAAACCTCTTCTTTTTTCATCCCCAAAAGAGGACGGATAATCCTGTCGTTTACCGGGCGGATTCCGGCAAGTCCCTCCGGACCGGTTCCCCGAATCATACGGAAAATCACCGTCTCCGCCAAATCATTGGCATGATGGGCCACCGCAATCTTCCCGTCCGGTCTGCCTTCTTCATTTAACACACGAAAAAAGCATTCATACCGTACTTTTCGTCCGGCTTCCTCCAGAGACATCCGGCTGGTTCGGCTGAGTTTTCGGATATCTTCTTTATAAACGTGAAGAGGAAGCTGCCATTTTTCACAGAATCGGCGGACAAATTCCTGGTCTCTTTCCGCCTCTTCTCCCCGGAGCATATGATTTACATGGACAGCCAGAAGCTTCAGATGTTTCTCCTCCCGGACAGACAGCAGATAACGGGCTAAAAGAACCGAGTCCGCCCCTCCGGACAAACCGATGACAATGCAGTCTCCATCATCCAGCATATGATATTTTCCGACATATGTATTAATCTTTGCCCACATAATCGTGTCCTTTCTCCCAGACTGCCGCCACAAGGACGGTCCGGTCATCATCATGTCCGTCCACAGGCACCGGTATGGCTTCCATCAGACGGTCTGCAAAGGTCTGTGCATTTTTTGTTTCTATTTTTTCAAGAATCATTTCCATCGTAAAAGGAATCTCCGGCATTGCCTCAAAATCGAGAACACCGTCTGATACCATAATTACCATATCTCCATGATACAGCTTTTTATATTTCAGAGCAAACTGCTGGCCGGACAGGCATCCCGGCGGCAGACTTTCCGCCGTAATTCTCTCCACACTGTCTCCATGCCGAATGAAGGTTGCCGTTCCCCCGGCCTTCAGTATTTTTGCGGTGCCCGTACGAAGGGAAATCAGGGAAACATCCAGCGTGGAAAACTCTTCCTCCCCCCGAAGCATCCTTGCATTATGCAAAAGCTCCAGAGCACACTCCTCCGATGCGCCGGCATCCAGCATGGCTTCAAAAACCTCCAGAAGCCTCCGGCTTCCTTCAAAGGCAGATTCTCCCACGCCCATGCCGTCAGACAAAATCATAATTGCCCGGTTCCTGTCATTTTCCGTAAACGAAAAGGTGTCACCACATATTTTTTCTCCGTTTTTCCCGCAGCTTTTTTTGCCGAAAAGGACAAAAAAGCTCCCTTCTTCCACAAAAGTCAGATAATTTCTTCCAATTTTCAGCCATCGTTCCGGGGTGACAACACAAAACTCTTTCTGATAGATTTCGGATATCATCTTTTCAATTACAGAGATTTTTTGCGCTCTGCGAACCTGCAGTTCCAGATGAATTTCCAGATTACCGGAGATATTGCGGTACTGCCTTGCCTCACGCAAAAACAGCCCCCGTCCAAAGAGCCGGAGCCGAAGCTGCCTGCGGTATTTCCCTTTAATATCATCACTGCACAAAAGCTGCTTTCGGCACTCTTCCAGAAGCAGACCCTGTGACGCCATCTGTCTTCGCATAATATATCTGAGTTCTGAAAGCCGTTTCTTCCAGTAAATATTCTGATAAATCAGCCGGTAAAGCCATCCGAATTCTTCTGTCACCGCCTGAAAAAACACACAACGCTTCCGGAAGGCTTCCGAAGCCATATAACCTTCCGCCCTTCCCTCATGGAACACGTTATTCCAGAGGAAAGCGATCTCCTCTGCGGTCTCTTCCTTTTGCGCCCCGAAACAGGAACGATATCCGGGACATTTTCTGCATACATCTTCCTGCAGCGTCCTGTATACAAAATCAAAGGCTTCCTGCCTGTCATTTTCCGTTTTTTCCCGGATTTCTCCGGATAATGCCACCAGTTTTTTTACAGCATCCCCGTAAAGCCCCAACCGGAGGGAAACATCCTTAAGCACAGGATCTTTTATTCTTTCTTCCATAACACGCCTCCACACATCAATCGGATTCATTATAGTAAGTGTGGACAAATAATTATGTCAAACGCTGTCATGGTATCTAAAATATCTAAACTGCAAATGCAAAAAAGGAGCCTTACGGCTCCTTCATCATAGCGGGAACTGGATTCGAACCAGCGACACCACGGGTATGAACCGTGTGCTCTAGCCAACTGAGCTATCCCGCCGCACTCAACGAGTGATATAATAACACTGTATGAAATAATTGTCAATATATTTTTTATTTTTCCGTACTTTTTTCTTCGGCTTCCTCTGTGGTTGCCTCGGAAGAAGTCTCCCCTTCCTCAGATTGCTCTAAAACATATTCATCTTTTCCAACCATACCCAGTCTCTCTCTGGCAACGCTCTCTTTAAATTCCTCCGAGTCGATATTATCCTTTTCTTCTTCAAGCGCACTGTTTTCTTTTTTGATTTTGGATACTTCTGTGGAGAGCTCGTCAATTTGTTTCTCGTACTGTCTGGCCTGTCTGGAGAGGCGCACGGAAGCGATTCCCGCACAAAGTACGATAACCAGAGTAAGGGCAATGAGAAGACCGGTTTTCACCGAGAAAAACCTTTTTTTAAACTTGTCATTAAACTGTTTGCTGTTTTTTTTCTTATCGTTCTTTTTTTTCTTCATTACAATCACCTGTTATTTTCTGCTTTTTATTATTTTAACGGTTCTTTTTACTTTTTTCAATGACTTTATCAGGGATTTCACAAATAATTTGGGAAGAAAAAAAATGCAGCGAAGGGATGTACCCAGGACAAAAAGAACTCCCTGCCACAAAAACTCAAATACCTTTTCCACCACTTTACTCAGAGAGGCAAAATAAAGACCGGCTCCGGAAGCCACACCAAAAACCACATAAAACCGGATGCTTCCTCTGTTAAAAATCTGAAAAATCAGAAACAGACCCACTCCTGCGGAAAGTATGTAAAAAATGTCCTCCAGGTGAACCAGAATATCTCTGTGCGGTCTGCATTTCCGGAAAGCCCGAAATACATCATACCATATTCCAAGGAATCCTCCGTACAAAATACTGATGAGAAACAGACCGGACTGCTGCGTGATAATTTCTGCCATATCAGTGGAACAGCCTCCGTATGATACTTCCCTTTTCTTCTCTGGAGGAACCATTATCGGAATAGACCATGCTGTCCACAACACCTTCCAGTTCCACCTCACCTTTTTCTACCGTAAGCCTGGTTACATGAAGTTCCTCCCCGTGTATCATTAAAATTCCCTGCTCTGTATCCAGTATGATTTCATTCAAGTCAAAGGAAATGACATCCCGGACTCCAGTCACCACGCCACTGCTCCGGTTATACAGCGTAATACTGTGATTTTTCATCATTCTCTCTTCCATTTTATCCCCGCCAAACCTTTTCTTTTCCCCTATTTATATGCATCCCAGAGAAAATATATAACTATTCGAAAACACCTTGACAAATACCATGGAAACCGTTATAACTATTGGAGAATGTACGTTATATGTTATTTTTGGTAAGATATTTACTATGTATTCAGGAGGAAATTATTATGAATAAAACAGAATTAGTAGCTGCAATCGCAGAGAGAACAGAACTGACAAAAAAAGATGCAGACAGTGCATTAAAAGCATTTATCGATGTTGTCGGCGAAGAGCTCAGCAAGGGTGAGAAGATTCAGCTTGCAGGCTTTGGTACCTTCGAAGTTTCCGAGAGAGCAGAGCGTCAGGGAATCAACCCAAGAACAAAAGAATCCATCACTATCCCGGCTTCCAAATCTCCGAAATTCAAACCGATGAAGGCATTAAAAGAAAAAGTTAACGGCTAATCCCTTCCCGAAAGGTTTTCCTATGAGACTGGATAAATTTTTAAAGGTATCCCGGCTGATTAAGCGCCGCACTGTGGCCAATGAAGCCTGCGATGCCGGAAGAGTTCTCGTCAATGGCAAGACCGCCAAGGCGAGTCTTAATGTAAAAAGCGGCGATATTATCGAAATTGCCTTCGGCAACAAAAGTGTTAAGGCAGAGATTCTCGATGTGAAGGATACCGCTAAAAAAGAGGAAGCAAAGGAATTATTCCGATATATATAGTTTACTGCTTCGCGCAAATGAAACAGCAAAAGGGACTTTTGTCAACGCGGACCGATTATCCGGAAGCCGTGTTTCGCAAAAGTCCCTTTTTCATATTTCTTTTTAGCCGGTAAACCTGCCGCATTCCCGGAAACTCTGATTTACATATTCGCCTGCCTTCCGAGAAAGTCCGCTGCCACCGCCGCAAGCTTTCTTTCCATATCTCCCATTTTTTTCCTTGTGTCCCTTGATATAAGAAATAAGGCGCCAAGAATTTCTCCTCCACTTCGAATCGGACAAAATATCTGCTCATTCTCCGTATCCATATCATCCGTGACCGGAATCATTTTCGCCCGGTCAGCCACCGGGAGCCTTTCATTGCGGTCATCCAGAATTTTTTCCAGACTGGAGCTGATGCTTTCACCCTCCAGGATTTTTTTGGAGCACCCGGCCGCCGCAATAACCTTTTCCCGGTCTGTAATCACTGCCGCGGCACCGATCTGCTGTACCAAACACTCCGCGTACTCTCTTGCCATGGAAATAAATTCAGAAAAAGGAAGATATTTTCTTAACACAATTCCTCCCTGCTCATCCGTAAAAATCTCCAGAGGCATCCCCTCTTTTACCTTCATCGTTTTTCTTATCTCCTTGGGTATGACAATTCTTCCCAAATCATCGATTTTTCTCACAATACCTGTCGCTTTCATCGATAAAACCCTCCATTTACTCTGCTGTCCGATTCTGGAAATAGTATCTGTAAAGGAAAAGATTTTATGCGTCCAAAACGGAAACTTGTCTTGTTGGCAGTATTGCAAAGTTATCCTTTATGCCTTAAAATAGACATGAGTTTTATCTCGCAGCAAGAACGCTGAAACGTTCCTGATTAACAGCAGAAAGGAATTATTATGAATACAGCCTCTAAAAAGAAGGAAGCCGCCAGAGGTTTTCTGCAGGACAGACAGAAGATTCTTTTTTTGTTTTTTCTGGCATTTCTTTTTTTTATGTCATGTACCGGCTGCAGTTCTTCGCAGAGCGAAAAAAACACCGCAGCAGCAGCCAACAAAAAAGATGCACCGAGAGACAATACGCCGCAGATTTATATTCCTGACGCGGATGGCAGAAAAGTGATTGAAAATCCACTGATTACCATTGATATTTCCCACACAGATCAGGGATATATCATGGCAGCCTATCACGGAGATTCCAGCGATGTCAACATACAAATCAGCGGTCCGGACAGCATCAATTATATGTATTATATCAGCCAAAAGGATGAATATACCGCCATGCCCCTTTCCTCCGGAGACGGAAGCTACCTGATAAGCGTCTATGAGAATCTGGAAGGGGATATGTACAGTACGGTTTTAAGTGAGATTATCGACGTTACCCTGGAAAATGAGTTTCTTCCTTTTTTGTATTCCAATCAGTTTGTGAATTTTACGAAGGATTCCGAGGCGATTCAAAAGGGAGCTCAGTTAGCAAAGGGTTGTACCTCTGACCTCGATGTGATCACAGCCGTTTATAATTACGTGACAGAAAACATACAATATGATTTTGAGAAGGCTTCCTCGGTCACCTCACCTTATTATCCGGATGTGGACGAGACTCTCCGGACGAAAAAAGGCATCTGTTTTGACTATTCTGCGCTGATGTGTACCATGCTGCGCACGCAGGGTATTCCAACCAAACTGAACATCGGATACGCCGGGGACATTTATCATGCATGGATTAGTGTGTACATTGATTCCATGGGATGGGTGGATAATATTATTAAATTTAACGGAACAGACTGGACACTTATGGATCCTACGTTTGCTTCTTCGGCGGGGGACGATTTTGACCCGGAATCCGAAGATTACATTCTTATGTTTCAACGTTAACTCTATGGGGTTTTATATAGCATAAAAATACCCGCACATTTTTACTTTTTCAGGAGGATATATTATGAATCTACAAAACCAGCGCAAAGAATCTTTCCCAAAGCTTCCCGCCGGACAAAGCGGAACTGATTTATGGGCAAGAGAGTTGTTTGTGCTTTCTTTCCTTGTTTTTTTCTGTATGAAGGTTCTTACTTTTCTCAGCCACGGCTCCAGGATTTTTACACTGCTTACAAGCTGTGCGAAAGCTGTGTATGCTCCGGTAATCTTTTTTGCCACCGGTTTGCTTCTCGGTTCCCGGGACAGCTCACAGCCGGATTTTCGTAAAAAAACACTGCCGAAAGCACTTTTCTGTATTCTTTGCTTTTATTTTGTGGGAGCCTGCCGGGAAATTCTCATCGGACACCGGGCTGTTTTTTCCACGATTAAGGATTTGCTTTCTCTGAACCGGATTCCGGAGCTTGCCGCTATTTTCCTGTCCTTAAGTGTATTATT
>JALEIY010000124.1 GCA_022769785.1 Eubacterium sp. | reverse complement strand
TTTATCCTACACTCATTCAAAACAACAACCGCAGGGGATTTTTCTCCTGCGGTTGTCGTTTTGAAATATATTTAATTCTCTTTTGCAATATCTGCATCATTCCCGATAAATCGATACCAGTACAGGCTTCCGCCAAAGAATCCACCGAAGATTCCGCCATAACCGGCAGCACAAAAAAGGAGACTGCCGTAACCGGCAAGGGTATGTACGGTAAGAAACAGGATTACTGCCCCACACAGGCAGGATAATACCGCCCATACGAGTGTATTTAACATTAGAAAAATTTTAGAGACTGACCAGCCGGTGTGTTGGCCGATTATCCGGGACTCTTCATATATCTTTTTCATATTCATTCCTCATTTCTTTTCAGAGCTTTTGCTTTCATCTTATGTCATCAGAATAACACTGTGATGTAAAATCCAAATAGAAGCTTATGTAAAATTCATGAAAAATGTATATGCGGCATATGACGCCTGATTGCCAGCAAACGAAAGCATTCGCCTGTTCGTTTCGAACCGAAAAAGAGCTGCCGCTATCAGAAAACTCTTCCAATATAGAAGCCCTGATGCAAACAGCTCTTTTCATTGTATATCCAAAACAAATGCTAACGAATCGGAAACGGATTACTCGACAATCGTCTTATCCGGCATATCGTGTTTTGTTGTAATGAGAACCATAATATTTTGCAAGGTCACGCCCTGTTTTGTTTTCCCAAAGATTTCGCAATCTCCGCCAGTTTTTCCGCCGTATACCCTGTATACTTTTGAATTTTATCCATCGGTTCCCGGTCTTTCAGCATCAACTGTGCCAGCAACATATTTTTCTGTTCGATTCCTTGTTCAATTCCCTGTTCAATAAGTCCTTTACTCAGGTTACACATAGTCCGCACCTCGCTTTCAAATTCTTCGGTCATTGCTATATTATAGTCCTCCTGCAATGTCCGCTTCTTCTCTTCCGGGGTTACCGTGGTTGAGAACAGTACATTTAACAGCTTCAGTATCTTCGGCTCCCCTCCGTCCTCCTCATCTCCCAGATTCAATATGACCACTTCCATCATATCATAATCGACAGTCTCTGTATAGGAGCTTCCGAGAATGCTTTCCTCCACTGTGTAGTACCGAAATATTCCATTTTTTCGCTTTTTGGCGGGATCCGGACAAATCCAAATGCTATATACTTTCTCCAGCTTACCATACTGTTCTTTGGTAAATACAGTTCCGTACTGCTCGGATATCATCCTTGCACAGTAGTAGAATCCCCTTTTTACGATCGGATATCCCGGAGCATCATCCAACTGAATCTCCAGATTGATAATCAGACGAACCGGTTCCCTGTTACCCGGAAGAAACGCCCGAAAACGAATATCATAAAACACTGTCTGGTCTTTCATAGCATTTGCTTCTGTATTCATCCCATCCAGCCGCCGGTCTCCATCCAGACATTCGCCCCGGTCCATGTTATCCTGATGCACGGCACGTTCTGATATCTCCGCATCTTCGCGAAGGCAATTATCACATATAAAAGACACCGAGTACCCGGAAAACTCTTTTGTGCAATACTTTAATATCCAGGCAATCACTGCCTGAAAGGTCAAAATCTTTTTCGCACATTCATCATATCTGGCTCTGTCCGCTGCCACATCAATCGTATGCGCAAGATTTGTCTGCCGTATCATAGTTTTCCACCTCCAATCAAAGAGAAGAATATTTTTTGATTTGATATTACCATATTTTCCCATTTGTGAAGATGTAAATTTTTACCATTAATCTGTTGTTTTTTGTGCGCCTTCTGGGTTGCGGTGGTCCGGTGGACCACTCTGCTCTCGCAGAGAGCAGAAGCAACGACCGAGCCGGCAGGCGAGACGAACCCGTGGAATTCGAGCCCCTTACCCATTTTTATAGAGTTCCGCTTGCGGAACTCCCGGGCCGAGCACGGTCGCTTTAGCGACATTTTCTTTTCGCGCGAGTGTCCATCCTCACGGAGTGTTTTTTGTGTCATAGA
>JALEIY010000105.1 GCA_022769785.1 Eubacterium sp. | reverse complement strand
CTTGAAGAATATGAAGGTCTTGAGACAATCACTGTAAAGATTGAGAAGGAGTAGTGCGATTATGGAAAAAAGAGAATTAACATGTATTGGCTGTCCTCTCGGATGCCAGGTTACAGTTACCATGGAGAACAATGAAGTAGTTGATGTGACAGGGTTCACCTGTCCTCGTGGTGAAAAATATGCCAGAGAAGAAGTGACAAATCCGACAAGAGTCGTTACTTCCATCGTCAGAGTAGAAGGCGGAAACCTTGCAGCCGTTTCCGTAAAGACCAAAGATGTTATCCCGAAAGGAAAAATCTTTGAGACACTTGAAGAAATCAAACCGGTTATCGTAAAAGCACCTGTAAAGATTGGTGATGTAATTATTCCAAACGTAGCAGGAACCGGCGTTGATATCATCGCAACAAAGAATATCGCTGCAGTTTAATAACATAGTGATTTTTCTTCAAAGTCGCCGCAATCATAAGCGGCGACTTTTTTTATTGTTCCGGTTATGATATAATGAGCCCGTAGCTGCATTTTAAGAGAAAAATGCTTCAGCTTTGAAGAAAGAATTACAAATTGAAAGAAGGAAAAGATATGAATATCGCAGTAATACTGGCTGGTGGAGTAGGAAGCAGAGTAGGAAAAAATATTCCAAAACAGTTTATAGAAATATGTGGTAAACCGATTCTTGCATATACCGTTGAGAAGTTTCAGAATCATCCGGACATTGATGCCATTGAAATCGTATGTATCAAGTCATATCTTTCTTATATGGAAGAAATGAAAGAAAAATACAACCTTACCAAGCTTCGATGGATTGCGGAAGGAGGAAGCAGCTTCCAGGAGTCCGTTATGAATGGAATCAATCATTTAAAAGGAAAGATAGCAGAGGATGACATTGTCCTTGTACATTTTGGAGCCTCACCGTTTGTCAATGATAAAATTATTTCCGATGCGGTGCGTGTCTGTAAAGAAAAAGGAAATGCAATCTCCACAACACCATTTTATCTTTTATCCGGAATCAAAGATGATGAAACCAAATCCAGTACCTGGATTGACAGAGATACCATTGCCTGCATGAATTCTCCGCATGCTTTCCGGTATTCCTTTATTTATGATCTCTATAAAGAAGCCGTGGAAACCGGAGCCATTGACAAAGTGGAGCCTCATACAACTACGCTGATGCAGTATATGGGGAAAACAGTATATTTTTCTTATGGAACACAGACGAACATCAAGATTACAACAGAAGAAGACCTTGATTTGTTTGAAGGCTATGTGATGCTGCAGCAAAAAAGGAAAGAAGAAAATGAAGCATAAGGTCGTTTTTTTCCCTTCCGGAAAAGAGGCTCTGGCAAGAGAGGGCGAAAAGTTATTGTCGGTGGCGGCAAAAGCAGATGTGGGTATTTTTGCTTCCTGTGCCGGACTGGGAATCTGCCGGAAATGCAGAGTGATTCTGTTGGAAGGCGAAGGAGGACAGTTATCCGATGCGGAAAAAAAGTATCTGACAAAAGAGGAAGTTTTACAGGGATGCCGGCTGGCTTGTCAGCTTAAAGTACATTCTGACCTGACGGTATTTGTTCCTGAAAAAGAAAAACACTCTGACCGGAAAAAGCAAATCAATGTATTGCCGCAGGCAATGCTGGAAAAGCTTCGTCTGGAAGCAGAACAGATGCCTTTGCCGGAAATCAGAGACATGGCGGAAGAAACAGAAATAAATTGTGAAAAAGTCGGGCAAAAATATGGTATTTCTGTAGATATCGGAACCACAACCGTGGTTACGATGTTATGGAATCTGAATACCATGTCTCTTCTGGATACCGAGGCTGCATCTAACCCGCAGGGCGCTGTTGGTCCGGATGTGATTTCCAGAATACAGTATGCCATGGAAGAAAAACACAATACAGATAAGCTTCATGGTATGATTATAGACTGTATCAACCGGATGATTACAGTGATGTGCCAGAGAAATCATATAAAAAAACAGTCAGTCTGTCGGATGACTGTGGCGGGCAATACGGTAATGAGTCATCTGTTTTTGGGAATTAATCCGGCCGGGCTTGCCTGTGCCCCTTTTACTCCCGGATTCCGTGGGGAAAAAAGACTTGCTGCTTCAGACTTACGGCTTAATATTTATCCGAAGGGCACCGTCTGGGTTCTTCCGAATATTGATGCCCATGTGGGCTCTGATATGACCTGCGTTATGTTGTTTGCAGATGTAATTTCTTCAAAAGACAACCTACTGATTATCGATATCGGAACCAATGGAGAGATTCTGGTGGCCTCCGATGGTCAGATGAAGGTTTGTTCCACTGCGGCGGGACCGGCCTTTGAAGGTGCAGCCATTTCTCATGGAATGAGAGCTGCAAATGGAGCAATTGAAAAAGTCAGAATAGAGGATGATGTGGAACTTACGGTCATTGGGAAAACAGAACCGGCAGGAATCTGTGGCTCCGGGCTTATTGACCTTATGGCAGCACTTCTGGAAAAAGGGATTCTCAAATCAAACGGCAATCTGCTGACAAAAGAAGAGGCATTGCAGGCAGGAGTGGAAGAAACGCTGGCAAAGAGACTGCGCGTTTCCCAGGGACAGAAAGAGTTTGTTCTATATTATAAGGAAGAAAACGGGGATATCGTCATTACACAAAAAGACATCCGGGAGATTCAGCTCGCCAAAGGAGCTGTAATCGGAGGAATCAAAACATTGATGAAGTCCCTTTCCGTGACGGAGAAGCAGCTTGACAGAGTCATGCTTGCAGGAGCCTTTGGAAGTTATATCCGGAAAGAAAGCGCAGTGCGAATCGGACTTCTGCCGAACGTGGCGGAAGACAAAATCATTTCCCTTGGAAACGGGGCTGGTGCCGGAGCATCGATGGCTCTTTTGTCAGAAAAAATGAGAAAAAAAGCGGAAGAAATTACAGAACTGGCCTGTCATGTGGAATTATCTCAGGATGCCGATTTTCAGAATTATTATATAAACGGCATGAATTTTTCCTGAAAATGCTGAAGCAAATAATTCTTGTATTTCTGAGTAAACAGGGGTAGAATGGACATATAGTTTTTGATTTTATGGGAGGTTGTTTTATGAAGATTATCATGTTAGGAGCTCCTGGAGCGGGAAAAGGAACTCAGGCAAAAATGCTTGCAGAAAGATATGGTATCCCGCATATTTCAACGGGTGATATTTTCAGAGCGAATATTAAGAATAATACGGAACTCGGGAAAAAGGCAAAAAGCTATATGGATGCGGGAGAACTTGTCCCGGACGAGCTAGTAGTTGACCTGGTGGTAGACCGTATTAAGAACAAGGATTGTATGAAAGGCTTTATTCTTGACGGATTCCCAAGAACAATTCCTCAGGCAGAAGCGCTTGATTATGCACTGAACAATCAGAACGAAAAGATTGATTATGCCATCAATATTGATGTGCCGGACGCAGCAATTGTAGAAAGAATGTCCGGAAGAAGAGCCTGCGTAGGTTGTGGAGCTACCTATCATGTAGTTTATAATCCTACGAAAGAAGAAGGTATCTGTGACGCCTGTGGAGAGAAGCTGATTCTTCGTGATGACGATAAGCCGGAAACTGTTCAAAAACGACTGGATGTTTACCATGAACAGACAAAGCCTCTGATTGCGCACTACGAGAAAAAGGATTCACTTTTAACTGTAGACGGAACACAGGATATTGAGGTCGTATTTGCGAAAATCACAGAAGTGCTTGACCGTTAAGCGATACATATCCAATAAAGAATCTTGAACAGGGCTGCCGGAAGCGGTCCTGTTTTCCTGTAAAAACACCGGTGTGATACCGTGTATTCCGGCAAACGGATACCATCATACCGGCTGTTTTTGGAATTGCGCATGGGAACAGGAGAAAAAGGCGCTGCGTACGCCGGGAGGAATAAAAAACATGGCAATCAGTATAAAAACAGAACATGAAATAGAATTAATGCGTCAGTCCGGACAGCTTCTGGCAAAGGTACACCGGGAACTTGCGAAAGAACTGAAGGAAGGAATGACGACAAAGGATATTGACCGAATCGGAGAGGAACTCATCCGAAGCTATGGAGGGATTCCCAATTTCTTAAATTATAACGGATATCCGGCATCCATCTGTGTTTCCGTAAACGATGAGGTGGTACACGGGATTCCGTCGGAAAAACGTTTTCTTCAAAACGGAGACATCGTCAGCCTGGATGCAGGATTGATTTATAAAGGATATCATTCCGATGCAGCCAGAACCCACGGGATAGGTGAAATCAGTGATACGGCGAAGAACCTTATTGATGTGACTCGCCAATCCTTTTTTGAAGGTATAAAAAACGCAAAACCGGGCAATCATTTAGTTGATATTGCACGGGGAATTCAGACCTGTGCCGAGAAAGCCGGGTTTTCCGTGGTCAGAGACCTGTGTGGACATGGTATCGGAAAATCACTTCACGAAGACCCGGAGATACCGAATTTTGTGACAAGAAGAAGGGGAACCAGACTTCAGAAAGGAATGACACTGGCAATTGAGCCGATGATTAACGAAGGAAGCTATGATGTCTGGTGGCTGGAAGATGACTGGACCGTAGTAACCATCGATGGAAAACTGGCTGCCCACTATGAAAATACGATTGTAATTACGGAAAACGGATGCGAGATTCTCACACTTTTGCCGGAGGAACAAAAAGAACTTGCCCAAATCGGCTGGCTTTAGAGCTGGAAGACATCAATTCCGGGTGGAATTTTTTCATATGTTGTAAAATCTGCATATGAGATAGGTATGAAAAAAATTATTTTTTTACTTGTAACGGAGAGAATTTATGATAGAATATAAATTAGGTTATTTTGCCAGCTCCCTGTGCGGACACGACAAAGGACGCATCTATATGATTGTCAGTGAGGACGGTGAGATGGTCGGCCTGTGTGACGGTACACATCGATGTGTATCCAATCCGAAAAAGAAAAAAAAGAAGCATATTCAGATGATGCGCTCTGAGAAAACGGCAGAGGCTTTTCCGTCCCTGATTCAGTCGGGAGATGCCGACAGCAGAATCAGAGAAGCAGTCAGACGGATGGAAGAACGCCAAAAATGAAAGCAGGAGGATGGAGAGAATGTCAAAGTCAGATGTTATTGAAGTTGAGGGAAAGGTAGTAGAGAAGCTTCCGAACGCCATGTTTAAGGTAGAACTGGAGAATGGTCATCAGGTACTGGGCCACATCAGCGGAAAGCTTCGCATGAACTTTATCAAGATTTTACCAGGCGATAAAGTAACAATTGAACTTTCCCCATATGATTTGACAAAAGGCAGAATTATCTGGAGAGATAAATAAAAAGCTGCGGCTACCTGTAAAGAGAAGCACAGGAAGGAAACAACAGGGAATGTTGTACGAATTGCACGGAAAAATGGCAGATTTCTGCCGTGTTTCGGCATTTTCGTGCTTGCTTTTCATATATAAAAATGCTATAATATTTGTCGAGCGTTTTGGAAAGGAGAGATTATCGTGAAGGTTAGAGCATCAGTTAAGCCTATCTGTGAAAAATGCAAAGTCATTAAACGGAAAGGCGCAATCAGAATCATTTGCGAAAATCCAAAACATAAACAGAGACAGGGATAATCGGTCTTAAGCAGTGACAGGGTTTTGCCCTCACAGCATTAAGGAAGGTACTTGGTTTTTGTTGTGTCATTGGTTATGGTATTAACTGAGTTATCAGATTGATATCATACAAAATTGCCACCGTCATGGCAATTCATTTTTATAAGCGGCTGCGATGAACGAGAAGAAGTTCATCGATTTATTATAAGATATTTTTTAATTCAGAAGAACAGAGGTATTCGATGCGAGACACGTTAGTCATTTCACCGTACGCGGTAACGATGGATCAATTCGGATGAGATATTTAGTGGAGGTGCACACATGGCTCGTATTTCAGGTGTTGATTTGCCTAGAGAGAAACGTGTAGAAATCGGTCTTACTTATATTTATGGAATTGGAAGAACAAGTGCAGATAAGATCCTTAAAACTGCTGGCGTTAATCCGGACACTCGTGTACGTGATTTAACAGATGACGAAGTTCGTCGTATCAGCGAAGTAATCAATGCAGATTATATGGTAGAAGGTGACCTTCGTCGTGAGATCGCTATGAACATCAAACGTCTGCAGGAAATCGGATGCTACAGAGGTATCCGTCACAGAAAAGGTCTGCCGGTTCGTGGACAGAAGACAAAAACCAATGCCAGAACACGTAAGGGTCCAAGAAAGACCGTGGCTAACAAGAAGAAATAATATACTTCGGTTTCCTATCCGAAAGAAACAGATGCAGTCGGAAGACAGAATATTGGCTGCATAACAGATGAAATAAAAGATAAGTATAATTTATAGTTTTTATATCCTACAGGGAGGTTTCGTCGATGGCAAAGAAAACAGCTAAAAAGGTGACGAAAAAACGTGTGAAAAAGAATGTTCAGCACGGACAGGCACATATTCAGTCATCTTTTAACAATACAATTGTAACATTAACTGACTCTGAAGGTAATGCTCTTTCCTGGGCAAGTGCCGGTGAAATGGGCTTCAGAGGTTCCAAAAAATCCACACCATATGCAGCACAGATGGCAGCAGAAGCTGCAACAAAGGCTGCTTTGATTCACGGTCTTAAGACTGTTGAAGTTATGGTAAAGGGACCTGGTTCAGGAAGAGAAGCAGCAATTCGTGCTCTTCAGGCATGTGGTCTTGAAGTAACAAGTATCAGAGACGTGACTCCGGTACCACACAACGGCTGCCGTCCACCAAAAAGAAGAAGAGTCTGATCTGAGGAGGTAAGTTAGAATGGCAATTGATAGAACACCAGTCCTTAAAAGATGCAGATCCCTTGATATGGATCCTGTATATTTAGGTATTAATAAAAAATCAAACAGAAAATTAATCCGTTCCAGCAGAAAGATCAGCGAATATGGTCTTCAGCTGAGAGAGAAACAGAAAGCAAAATTCATTTACGGCGTTCTGGAAAAACCTTTCAGAAACTACTACGCAAAAGCAGAAAGAATGAAAGGTCTGACCGGTCCTAACCTTATGGTTCTCTTAGAGACAAGACTGGACAACATCGTATTCCGTATGGGATTTGCTAGAACAAGAAGAGAAGCAAGACAGATTGTTGACCATAAGCACATTTTAGTAAACGGCAAATGTGTTAATATTCCTTCTTACAAAGTATCTGTAGGCGATGTTATCGAAGTAAAGGAAAACAAGAAATCCATGCAGAGATACAAAGACATCGCTGAAGCAACAGAAGGTGTATTAGTACCGGCTTGGCTTGATGCTGATCTTGAGACTTTCAAGGGAACAGTAAAAGAGCTTCCTTCCCGTGATATGATTGATGTTCCTGTAAACGAGACATTAATCGTCGAGTTATATTCCAAATAATAATGATTCTTCCAATCGAATGCCTGAGATATTCAGGCATTCGTTGCGGTCTTTATATACTGAAGGAGGGTCCCATTCGTGTTTGAATTCGAAAAACCAAGAATTGAAATCGCAGAAATTTCAGAAGACAATAAATATGGTCGTTTTGTGGTGGAGCCGCTGGAAAGAGGTTACGGCACAACTTTAGGTAACTCCTTAAGAAGAATCATGTTATCATCTCTGCCGGGTGCAGCTGTGAGTGCCGTCAAAATCAAAGGAGTACTTCATGAGTTCAGCTCCATTCCGGGAGTGAAGGAAGATGTCACTGAAATTATTATGAACATTAAAGAGCTGGCTATCAAGAATAACAGTTCTTCTAATGAACCAAAACGTGCCTTTATCGATTTCAGTGGTGAAGGTACTGTAACAGCAGCCGATATTCAGGTTGACAGTGATATTGAAATTATTAATCCGGATCTGGTTATCGCAACACTGAGTGGTGGTGCAGACAGCCATTTCGAAGCGGAATTAACAATTACAAAAGGGCGCGGATATGTAGGCGCTGACAAAAATAAAACAGAAGATCAGTCCATTGACGTAATCGCAGTGGATTCCATCTATACACCGGTTGAAAGAGTGAATCTTACAGTGGAGAATACCCGTGTCGGTCAGATTACTGACTTTGATAAACTGACACTTGATGTATTCACAAACGGCACACTGGCTCCGGACGAAGCAGTAAGTCTTGCTGCCAAGGTATTAAGCGAACATCTGAATCTCTTTATTGATTTATCAGAGAATGCCAAGGTTGCAGAGGTAATGGTTGAAACAGCACAGGATCCGGTTGACAAGGTTCTTGAGATGAATATCGATGAACTTGAACTGTCAGTTCGTTCCTATAACTGCCTGAAGAGAGCAGGTATCAATACTGTAGAAGAGCTTACAAACAAAACACCGGAAGATATGATGAAGGTTCGTAACCTTGGTCGTAAATCCCTGGAAGAAGTACTGGCCAAATTAAAAGAATTAGGTCTTTCCCTGAATTCCAGCGAAGAATAAGAAATAATGCAGACCCGCCTAAGCTGAAGGAGAAGTAAGCATGGCGAAAAATGAACAGGAGGTCCCACAATGGCAAAATACAGAAAATTAGGAAGAACATCCGATCAAAGAAAAGCACTGTTACGTAATCAGGTTACACAGTTGCTCTATCATGGAAAAATTCGTACAACAGAAGCAAAAGCAAAAGAAATCCGTAAAATTGCAGAAGGCCTGATTGCACTCGGAGTAAAAGAAAAAGATAACTTCGAAGTAGTAAAGGTAGAAGCTAAAGTTGCAAGAAAAGATAAAGACGGCAAGAGAGTAAAAGAGGTTGTTGACGGTAAGAGAGTTACAGTATACGATACCGTTGAGAAAGAAATCAAAAAAGATTTACCTTCCAGACTTCATGCAAGACGTCAGATGCTGAAAGTTTTATATCCTGTAACAGAAGTTCCTGCAGAAGCAAAAGGAAGAAAAGCAAATACAAAGAAGATTGATCTTGCTCAGAAGATTTTTGATGAATACGGACCAAAATACGCTGGACGTAACGGTGGTTACACAAGAATCGTGAAGATTGGACAGCGTAAAGGTGATGCTGCTTTAGAAGTAATTATTGAGTTAGTATAATCAGATATCATTGTACGCAGACGGTCTTTTGACCCGTTGAAACAGAAAGGAGACTGTATATACAGTCTCCTTTTTTTATGGTGCGCCTGGTGGCGCACGTCGCATCCCTTTCGGGTGTGACAGAATATAATGAGGAAAAAATGAAATTAATCGAAGCTTTAAACCTCGTATTTAAATATAAGACCTTTCATTCCGATGAGGAACAGCCGGAGGAAACCACGGTACTGGAAGATGTTTCTCTCACCATCAATCAGGGGGATTTTGTCGGGATTCTTGGTCACAATGGTTCTGGGAAATCAACACTGGCAAAACAACTGACAGCGCTTTTAAAACCATCCGGCGGTGCGGTATATATCAAAGGGATGGATTCGGCATCACCGGAGCATCTCATTTCTATCCGTAAGACAGCAGGGATGGTTTTTCAGAATCCTGATAATCAGCTGATTGGAAATATTGTGGAAGAAGATGTCGCTTTTGGGCCGGAGAATCTTGGACTGGCGCCGGAAAAAATATGGCAGAGAGTAACTGAGGCATTAGAGGCTACAGGAATGACTGCCTATCGTATGGCTTCTCCTTCCGCATTATCCGGGGGACAGAAGCAAAGAATTGCCATATCCGGGATTCTTGCCATGGAACCGGAATGCATTGTTCTTGATGAACCAACAGCGATGCTTGACCCCGCTGGGAGAGAGGAAGTAAAAAAAGCCATTTTCCGGTTGAACCGTGAAAAAAATATCACGATTATTTATATCACTCATCATATGGATGAGATTAAAGATGCAGATTATCTTTATGTAATGAATCATGGAAAGATTGCCATGGAAGGAAAGCCACAGGAAATCTGGAGCCGTTCGGAAGAGTTTTTGTCCCTGGGGATGCGCCTTCCGTTTCTTCAGGAATTGATATACCGGCTTCGTCAGGGCGGTATGATGATTCCGGAACATGTTTCCACAGAAAAAGAATTGGAACAATATCTTCAGAATTGTTTGCATATACAAAAATAACAGGCAGGAAACGCAGATGGAAATTCGATTAGAAAATGTGAGTTACACCTATAATACCCAACAAAATAATACAGATAAAAATGCTCTGAATCATATCAGTCTGAACATCAATCAGGGGGAATATATTGCCGTTATCGGGAAAACCGGTTCCGGGAAATCCACACTTCTGCATATTCTGAATGGACTCATAAAACCTTCAGAAGGTACCTGTTATATGGACGGAAAAAATATACATGAAAAGGGATTTCCGATTCAGAAAATGCGACAAAAAGTTGCTCTTTGTTTTCAGTATCCGGAATATCAGCTTTTTGAGGAAACGGTTTTAAAGGATATTTGTTTTGGACCGGAAAATTTGGGATTGAGTAAAAAAGAAGCTGAGGAAAAGGCGAGAGAGGCAATGAAGCTGACCGGCCTCACAGCTGATATGGAAAACCTCTCCCCATTTTCTTTGTCCGGCGGACAAAAAAGAAGGGTGGCCCTGGCAGGAATCCTTGCCATGGAGCCGGACTGCCTTGTGCTGGATGAGCCGGTTGCCGGCCTGGATGAGCCCGGGCGAAAGCAGCTTTTTGATATATTGGAGAAGATGAATCAAAGGGGAGTTACGGTGATTCTTGTTTCTCATAATATGGAAGATGTTGCTGCTTATGCCAGACGGGTGCTTGTGATGCATGAGGGAGAGCTTCTTATGGATAATACGCCGGAAAATGTTTTTTCTGATGAAAAAATCATGCAAAAAACCGGATTGAAAAGGCCTGTTGCTGTACAGTTTTTTTATAATCTGACCGGAGATGGTGAATTACCGGACCAGGGAACTATGACATCCCCGAAGATTCCGCTCACTCTTGATGCGCTGGCTGACTGGATTTTGGAAAGAAATCGGAGTACAGGAGGAGAAAAATGATTCGAGACATGACCCTGGGACAGTACTATAAAGCAGATTCTGTCCTCCATCGCCTGGACCCGAGAGTAAAACTTCTGGGAACTGTATTGTTTGTTATCACTTTGTTTTTACCCAAAAGTCCATATAGTATAGCCGTGGCGACATTGTTTTTAGCGGTGCTCATCGCCATGTCAAAAGTGCCGGTGACATTTATTATCAAAGGTATCAGACCGCTTTTATTTATCATTTGCTTTTCTGCCATTGTGAATCTTTTGTTTACCCCCGGACAGGTGATTTTCCAAATGGGAGTTCTGCGAATCACAAAAGAAGGGATTTATTTGGCCGCTTATCTTGTGGTACGTCTGATTTATCTCATTATGGGTTCGTCCCTGATGACCTTTACCACAACACCCAATCAATTGACAGACGGTATCGAGAAAGGACTGGGCGTTCTGAACATTTTTCATGTTCCGGTACATGAATTTGCCATGATGATGTCAATTGCCCTCCGCTTTATTCCGATATTAACAGAAGAACTGGATAAAATCATGAAAGCGCAGATGAGCCGGGGAGCAGACTTTGAAACGGGCGGCCTTATCAGCAGAGGAAAGAAGCTGGTGCCGGTGCTTGTCCCACTGTTTATTGCGGCAATTCGAAGAGCCTCCGATCTGGCTCTTGCCATGGATGCAAGATGCTACCACGGAGGACAGGGAAGGACAAAATTAAGACCACTTCAATATGAAAAAAGGGATTATATCGCATATTTTGTTCTTTTATTATATGTAATGATTATGGTAATTTGTTCATTTGTGATATAATTTGTATATAAAGGATGGGAAATCATGAAACGAATTAAGCTTGTGGTAGCCTATGACGGCACGGATTACTGCGGCTGGCAGATACAGCCGGGTGTGCCGACCATTGAGGGGGTCCTGAATGAGACTCTCAGCAGGATATTAAAAGAAGAAATCCGGGTAACCGGTGCCAGCCGGACCGATGCCGGCGTTCATGCCTATGGGAACGTGGCCGTATTTGATACGGAGACCCCCATTCCACCGGAAAAAATCAGTTTTGCTGTAAATCCCCATCTTCCGGAAGATGTTCGGATTGTCCGGTCCGAACAGGCGGCGGATGATTTTCATCCCCGATATTGTGATACAAAAAAAACATACGAATATCATATCCAGACCGGACCGATGCTTTATCCGACAAAAGGAAAATATTGTCACTGGCTTCCGAAAACGTTGGACGTGGAAGCCATGCGTCAGGCCGGAAGATATCTGGTCGGTGCACATAATTTTAAGAGCTTTTGTGCCGCCAATGCCCAGGTGAAAACAACGGTTCGAAAGGTGTGTGCCATAGAAGTTGAGCAGGAAACCATCATGCCGGGAATCCGGGAAGTGATTATCCGGGTTGAAGGAGAAGGATTCTTATACAATATGGTTCGAATTATCAGCGGCACTCTGATTCGTGTGGGACTTCATGTCTGGCAGCCGGAATATGTAAAAACCATACTGGAAGCGAAAGACCGGACGCAGGCAGGAGAAACCGTACCGGCAAAAGGGCTTTTTCTAAAGGAAATTGTTTATTTATAAAAAACGGAACTATATTTTTGAGGCAGGTTCAAGAGGGGGAATCTTTGTGAAAAAAAGAAATAGCAGGAATCATTTTTTGATGGCAGCGGCAGCGATTTTGTTTTTATGTCTGTTTTTTAATACGGATACGCAGGCTGCCAGACTTCCGGCACTTCGGGTAAAGGGAACGAAGCTGGTTACGACATCTGGGAAAACCGTGCGTCTGAAAGGCGTCAGCACCCATGGCCTTTCCTGGTATCCGGAATATGTCAACCAGAAAGCCTTTACAGATATGAAGAAAAAATGGCATGTGAATACGGTTCGTCTGGCAATGTATACCGCGGAATACAACGGATACTGTACCGGCGGGAAAGCAAATCGAACGGCCCTGGAAAAGAAAGTGCAGGCAGGCATTGATTATGCCACGAAAGCCGGAATGTATGTCATTGTGGACTGGCACATTTTAAGTGACGGAAATCCCCGCAAATATGAAAAACAATCCATTCAGTTCTTTCGGAAAATTGCCAAAAAGAACAGAAATAAAACCAATGTCATCTACGAAATCTGTAATGAGCCAAACGGCAATGTATCCTGGAAGACCATTCGAACCTATGCAAAAAAAATGATAAAAGTCATCAGGGCTTATGACAAAGATGCCGTCATCCTCGTAGGAACTCCGACCTGGTCTCAGGACGTTGACGCGGCGGCGAAAAGCCCTATCAAAGGATATAAAAATATCATGTACAGCCTTCATTTTTATGCCGGAACCCACGGCTCCTGGCTCAGACAAAAAGCCCAGAATGCACTGGATAAAGGCCTTCCGCTTTTTGTCTCGGAATTTGCCATCTGTGACGCATCCGGTAACGGAAAACTGAATACAACGGAGGGAGCCCGTTGGATGAAATTCCTTCGAAAGAATAAAATAAGCTGCGTTGCCTGGAATCTTTCCAATAAAAATGAAAGCTCTGCTCTTCTGAAATCATCTTCTAAAAAAACAAGCGGGTGGAGCAGTTCCCATCTTACAAAATGGGGGCGATGGCTGGTGAAAGAATATAAAAAAAGTAATTGACACACGAGGAGCGGTGTTATATAATATCTAACTGTGGTATGTAAATAAAGTGTACTCCCAAAGCCCCGGGATGCATTTTAATCATAAACCTGCTGCGCAGGATAGATGTAATGGAGGGTCCGGACAGCCAGGAAGTTACATCAGCGAAGTGAGATAATGATTTTAACAGGAGGAGAACAACTCATGAAAAGTTTTATGGCTAGCCCATCTACAATTACAAGAGAATGGTATGTAGTTGACGCTACAGGACATACATTAGGACGTCTGGCATCAGAAGTTGCCAAAGTACTCAGAGGAAAAAACAAACCAATCTTCACACCTCATATGGATTGCGGAGATTACGTAATCATCGTAAACGCTGACAAGATTAAAGTAACAGGCAAAAAGCTTGACCAGAAAATCTACTATCATCACAGCGATTATGTAGGTGGTATGAAAGAAACCACATTAAAAGAAAAACTGGCTAAGAAACCGGAACAGGTTATCGAACTTGCCGTAAAAGGTATGCTTCCTAAAGGACCTCTTGGAAGACAGATGTATACAAAACTTCACGTATACGCTGGACCTGATCACAATCATGCTGCACAGCAGCCAAAAGTATTAGAAATCAAGTATTAATTAAGGAGGGACAAGTAAGTGGCTACTACAAGATATTACGGAACTGGCAGAAGAAAAAATAGTGTTGCACGTGTTTACTTAATGCCAGGAACAGGAAAAGTAACAATCAACAAAAAAGATATGGACGAATACTTCGGTTTTGATACATTAAAAGTAATCGCACGTCAGCCATTGGAACTGACTTCCACAGCCGATAAATTTGACGTACTTGTAAACGTACACGGTGGCGGATACACAGGCCAGGCAGGTGCTATCAGACACGGCATCGCAAGAGCTTTATGCGAAGCTGACGCAGAATTACGTCCGGTATTAAAGAAAGCTGGTTTCCTTACACGTGACCCACGTATGAAAGAACGTAAAAAACCAGGTCTCAAAAAAGCACGTCGTGCTCCACAGTTCAGCAAGCGTTAATCATACGTTTATACGAGACAAATACAGATATTCAAAGTCCATCTGGGATTATCCCGGATGGACTTTTTGCAATCCGTCGGAGGCTTTTATCGACGAAGGCTTTTCTTCCACTTTGATAAAATAGTTCCGGAGGGTTGAAGATGCCAGAAATTCCTCTGCTTTCTGGCATTTGCTTGAGTTAATCTATTGGAATAATAAAAAGAGAGTTTTGAATTTCGAGATATACTTCATATTCGGCCATAAGATGACCACAATTTCAAAAACCTCTAAGAAAGTCATCAAATATGTGGTCGAAGAATGACCACAATCATAATAATCTTAAATCAAGTCACTAAATTTCCAGTCAAAAGATGACTGCAATCATAATAATCCTAAATCAAGTCATTAAATTTCCAGTCAAAAGATGACCACAATCAGAAAATACGCTAAAGAAGTCACCAAATTCCCAATGAAGGGATGACCGCAAAGCACAAATGATAGAAGGAAGTCACTTTATTTGAATAAAAAGATGAGCATATTCTCAATGATTCCCCAATAAGTCAAATAATAAGGAGAAATGTTATGTATGGTTTGAGAGAAAAGCTTATACAAGAGCAAAAATATTTAGAGGAGCTGATTATGAAAGCCCAAAATAGTTTGTCCATAGTGCCTGAGGGGCATCTTAGAATATCAAAGGATAAAAATAGAGTCCGATATTACCATTGTGTAAATGATCGCTTTGGGACATACATCCCGAAGAGCAACGGGCAATTGGCGAAACAGCTGGCACAAAAAGCATATTACATGACAGTAGCAAAAAAGGCAGAGAAAAGACTAAATCAAATTAAGAAAATTATAAAAGATTATTCAGATAATGAAATTGAGGATGTTTTTACAAACTTACATAAGGAAAGGCAATCTTTAGTTACCCCAATCGAGCCAACATGGAATCAGATAGTTACTAAATGGTATGAAGAAGAATATCAAGGAAAAGGATTTCAAGAAGGAACAGCAGTGATACTTACAGAAAAAGGCGAACGGGTAAGATCCAAGTCAGAAAAAATTCTTGCAGATCTCTTTTATAAAAGAAACATACCTTATCAATACGAAAAGCCTTTGTATCTGCAAGTATATGGGACAATATATCCGGATTTAACTATTTTGTCAAAAAGGCTTGGAGAAGAAATCTATTGGGAACATGAAGGTGTTAGTGATTTCATGAGCTGTCACAAATGTGATTTCGCCTCTTGTCACTAGGGTGCTCAGTTTTCTGTCTTTGACTACGTTGACAGACTGGGGAGTTTTCCTCCCCAGAATATTATCAGATGTATTGTGATATTTCTTTT
>JALEIY010000034.1 GCA_022769785.1 Eubacterium sp. | reverse complement strand
GTTTTAAGGGATTTCATCCATGGCAGACTAACTGTGGGAAAACCAGTTGAATTTCCCACACTTTTCCCACACTCAAAGGAAAAGATATGCAAAATCTTGCTAAGATACGCCAGGAGAGCATGGAAACATGAAAATGCTCAACCCCTTGGAAATACGGCATTTCTTGGCAAAATC
This sequence comes from Eubacterium sp., assembly GCA_022769785.1. Classification (GTDB taxonomy): domain Bacteria; phylum Bacillota; class Clostridia; order Lachnospirales; family Lachnospiraceae; genus Anaerobutyricum. Next base: position 6,267 of record JALEIY010000034.1, on the reverse strand, counting down.
GAGCAAAATATGGAGGTTGAAACACATGATAAAAGTACTTTTCGTTTGCCACGGCAACATCTGTCGTTCGCCAATGGCTGAATTCATTTTCAAAGACATTGTAAACAAAGAAGGACTTTCCAGTCGTTTTGAGATTGCGTCCTGTGCCACCAGTACTGAGGAGATTGGCAATTCGCTGCATCCGGGTGCGAGGGCGAAGCTGGATGAGATGGGAGTTCCGCATAAGCGAAGAGCTGCGAGACAGCTGACGAAAAGGGATTATCATGAGTATGATTATCTTTTGTGTATGGACCAGTGGAATATCCGTAATACTATGCGGATTATCCGGCAGGACCCTGCTGATAAGGTGCATATGCTTTTAGAATATGCCGGGCAACGCAGGGAGATTGCGGACCCGTGGTACACCGGGAATTTTGACCAGACCTATGATGATTTGATTCTGGGATGTCATGCATTTCTTGATTATCTGAGAGATCAGGGAGAGGTGTAAATAAAACGACTATTTGTGAATTTTTTTAATATTTTCCCAGAAAATGCTTTTTCATTTGGACAAGATGTGGTATCATGAATGTAGTAGTATGGGAAATGGGGTATATTATGTTTGAATTGTTAAAAGATAATATAACTGAATATCTGAAAGTACATATGCCGGAGCTTGATTATTCAGAGCCTCTTCGGATTTCCGAGATTGGAGAAGGTACGTTGGAGGAAGATGGAGATGGCTTTTTGAATTATGTTTTTCGTGTCAGTGACGGGAATTACCGGCTGATTATCAAGCAGGGCCGGACAGAGGGAAGACGGGTAGATTTTCCTCTGTCGAAGGAACGAAACCGTCTTGAGTATGAGTCGATGAAGTTGCGACGGGCGATTGTTCCGCAGTATGTGCCGGAGGTTTATTTTTATGACCCGGAGAATTATGTGTTTGCCATGGAGGATGTATCCCATTTGAAGATTAGCCGTTTTCAGCTGAATCAGTCGGTTCAGTTTCCGAAGTTCGGAAAACAGGCAGCGGAGTATCTGGCTAAGACATTATTCTATACATCGGAGTATTATCTGGGTACCAGGACATTTCGTGATTTGACGGCTCATTTTATGAATCATGAAATGAGAAGCATTTTTGATACACTGGCATTTATGTTCCAGACATCGGATGATGTTCCTCTGGGGGAAGTGCTTGACCCGGAGATTGCCTCTTATATTGAAGATATTGTTTCAGACCCGAAGATTATCTGCGAACGATATAAGCTTCGGGAATGCTATATGAAACGTGGGGAAACATTTATTCATGGAGATTTCCATACCTCGAATATTTTTGCAGGTCCGGACGACATGAAAGTAATTGATATGGAGTATACTTTCTGTGGACCTATGGCATATGATATAGGATATCTGATTTGTAATTTCATTTCGCAGTATGTTTGTGCCGGATTCCGTTCTTTTGATTCGGCGGCAGAACAGGAGAGTTTCCAGCAGTATTGCCTTGATACCGCTGTTGAGATTGTCGAAGAGTTTTTCCGTCAGTTTTTCAACTGTTGGAATCAGGATGCCAAACCGATTTATAAAGGCGTACCGGGGCTGAAGCAATCTCTGAAGGAGGAATGGCTGAAGGATGTGATTGGTTTTTGTGCCAATTCGAATCTTGGCCGCTGCGCAGGCGGAATCGGTTATCCGGAATACGATGCCATTGATGATTCTGCAAAAAGGATTCATGCGAAATGTCTTTCTCTCATAATTGACAAGCATCTGTTGCTTCACAGAGGAGAATATTCCAGCATCAGAGAGTGTATCCGGGATGTTACAGCGATTGCCGCATCCTATCATGCTAATTTGTAATAAAGATTAATTCCGGGGCAGTACACCTCGGATTTTTCTTTTGATTATATGTAAAGGAGTTTATTTTATGGAAAACAATGTTCAGGAATATGTTACCTTTGAAACCACCACGAAAGACGGTACTTCCATTGAAATGGCTGTTGTTGATGAATTTGAATATAAAAAACAGCATTATGTGGCAGCGGCTGTCATCAATGACGATATGATTAATGAAGATGAACTGTATATTTACCGGAGCATTCTCAGTGAAGATGATTTTTCCGTAGAACAAATCACAGACCTGAAAGAATACGAAGAAATCGCCAACGCATATCTGGATATGCAGTAAAGATTCATCAGTTTTTTGGGAGATAATCAATGAACAATTTATTATTAGAAGCCAGCAAGGATGGACAGCCTTTTTTCAGTAAGTCCATCGATAGTTTAAAGACAGCCGATGGCGAATCATTATTCCCTGAGGTATTTCAGATTGATTCCTGCGAAATGCTGCAGAGCTATGAAGATTTGAACGATTTTGTACTTGGGATTACCGGCTTCATGCTGGACAGCATCGAACCTTTTGATTTACTTGTCGTTACTTCCTCAAATCAGGATAAGGTTTTACTCTGGAGTATCGAAATCAAACTCGACGGAAATGAGATTTCTCTTCGTACCATCGACTGGAAAAACGAACAATGTATTTTTAAACACGAATCATAGTTTTTTACGGAGGATAAGCAAATGAGCAGAGCAGAAAAAGCATTAGATTACCACAAAAAAGGATATAACTGCAGCCAGGCGGTTGTTTGCAGCTTTTGTGACAAGATTGGTATGGATGAAGAGACTGCTTTCCGAATCTCTGAGGGACTTGGCTTCGGGGATGGAGATTCTTTCGGCACCTGCGGTGCGGTTGCCGGCATGGCACTTGTTATGGGAATGATGAACAGCAGTGCGAATCTTGAACATCCGGATTCCAAAGCATCCACTTACAAGATTGTTCGGGAATTAAACAGCTGTTTCCGTGACAATGTCGGTTCTACCATTTGTCGGGATATTAAAGGCCTGGAAACCGGTAAAGTTCTTCGGAGCTGCGACGGCTGCATAGAAGATGCGGTTAATTTACTGTGCGAGGAGATTGGGGAATAGAGGTTAACGCCACAGCACACTTTTATGTCATCATAATATTTTATCAAATGTTATGATGTGGATTGAAAAATAAAAAGGGAGAAAATCTCCCGGAAAGCTCAGAGATTTATGTTGCTTACATAATTTTTGGGCTTTTTTTATATTACTTTACTATTTTCATAAAAAGGGAAAAAATACAGTTGACATTCTACTTGTTGAATGATATGTTATACTCATAAATAATTAATATTTTTTATCATAGTTTTTGTTTTAGGAAGAAGGTCGATAGATGAAATTTCTGGCACATATCACCAGTTCAAACGGACAACGGATTGAGCAGACTCTTTGGGCCCACTGCAGGAAAACAGCTTACTATGCAGGAGAGGCTATGCGTCATCTGGATTTATATAATACGGGATACCTTGCCGGACTTCTTCATGATATGGGAAAGGCGACGAACAAGTTCAATCAATATCTTGAGGATTCTTTTGCAGAAAAACCGGTGAAACGAGGCTCTGTAAACCATACATTTGCAGCAGTCATCTATCTGTTGGAGCATTTTCATCACAGAAAGAAGCCGGAAGAAGATTTAACTGCTGAAATTATCAGCTATGCCGCTGGTGCCCATCACGGTTTGTTTGACTGTACAGATTTAGAGGGAAACAGCGGTTTTGGGCATCGTCTTCACAAGGACAGAATCGAGATATGTTATGAGGAAGCCGTACAGAATTATTTTGAACACGTGGCAACGGAAAAAGAAGTATCCTCTTTATTTTATAAAGCATCTGCCGAGATAAAATCTTTTGTAGATAAATTGCTGATAAAGTACAACGGCAAATATTCCAGGGTATTTTTTCAAATCAGTCTGACTACCCGTATGCTGCTTTCTGCCGTGATTTACGGAGACAGGAGAGATACCGGTGAATTTATGAAACAATTGGAGTATAAAACAGAGTATTCTTTTGACTGGAACCAGACTTTTGGCTATTTTGAAGCAAAAATACAGGCTTTTGATTCTTCAAGTGCAATTAATCAGGTGCGACGCCATATTTCAGAACAATGCCTTTCGTTTTCATCACAGAAAGCCGGTATTTTTCGACTGAATGTTCCGACTGGGGGAGGTAAGACATTGTGCTCTCTTCGATACGGTCTTGCTCATGCAAAACAGTATAAAAAGAGAAGGATCATTTTTATAATTCCGCTCCTTAGTGTTCTTGAACAAAATGCTGCGGTCATTCATCAGTATTTGCCGGATGAGAATATCATTTTAGAACATCATTCCAATGTAGTACGCGAAAAATCTCAAAAAAATGAGTTGGACTATTATGAGCTGTCCACCGAGGACTGGGAAAAGCCTGTTATTATATCCACGCTAGTTCAACTGCTCAATATCCTCTTTTCGGGAAAAACCTCCGATATCAAAAGAATGCAGGCATTATGTAACAGTATCATCATTATTGATGAGATACAGTCCATACCTAAAAAACTGATATCCATGTTCAATATGGCCATGAATTTCCTGCAGGAATGCTGTAATACCACTATTGTTTTATCCTCCGCCACCCAACCCTGTTTCGATAATACCGACTGGCCGCTGCATCTTGCCAGTCAGGCCGATATGGTAGTCTTATCTGAAGCAGAGAGGACAGTTTTTAAACGAAATCATCTGAAAAACTGTACGACGCCCTATGGAATGAGTCTGGAAGAATGCTCCTGCTTTTGCCATGAACTGATAAGAAAGCACATTTCCCTTTTAATCATTTGTAATACAAAAAAAGAAGCTGGAGATTTATATTCTCTTTTAAATGAACTGGACACAGAAAAAGAATTGGATATTTTTCATCTTTCCACTTCCATGTGCCCGCAACACCGAATTGAAACATTAAAGCAAATTACTAATCAGCTTTCTGTACTGCAGGCAGAGTCGACAAAACAACTTACGGTTAAAAAACTGATCTGCGTATCTACGCAGCTTGTCGAAGCAGGAATTGATTTTTCATTTGATGGGGTTGTCCGAATTCTTGCCGGCATGGATAATCTTGCGCAGTCTGCCGGACGGTGTAACCGTTCCAATGAATATGGATATCCGGGAACAGTTTATCTTATCAATCTGAAAAATGAATCTCTGCAAATGCTTCCGGACATCCGACATGCACAGGATTGCACCAGGAAAATTCTCGCGTTATCGAAGAATCAGGAAATTGATGTAGGAAATGAAGATTCTATTCGTCAGTTTTATTCCTTCTTTTTTGAAGAAATCAAGAAAGAGATTGATTATCCTTTGCCGAATAATAAGGGCTCTATCACCCTTACATCCCTTCTCGCAAATGATAATCCTTTTCAAAACCGAAAAAGGAAAAATTATCAGATGAACCAGCCGTTTCAGCAAATTAGTCGATACTTTCATGTGTTTGAAAATGATACGATTGATATCATAGTTCCTTATGGGAAAGGCAAACAATTGATTCGTGAATTGGAAAATATGAAACAGGATTATTACGCATTATTCTCTGTCAGTCAAGTATTAGAAAATGCGAAACCATTCACCATAAGTGTCTTTCGGTACCAATATGAACAGCTTTATAATGCCGGTCTTCTGACTCCTTTATTTGAAGGAAGAATTTCTGTATTAGATGAAAAAGCATATGACCCCTTTCTAGGGGTATCTGTTCCGGAAGAATTGACACCGGAAGATTACATATTTTAAGGAGTGAGAAAAAATATGCACAGAAACACTGTAGAATTCGAAGTTTGGGGAGATTATGCATTGTTTTCTGACCCAATTACCCGAGTCGGAGGAGAGAAGTTCAGCTATCAGATCCCCACTTACGAAGCCATTAAAGGCATTCTTCATAGTATTTACTGGAAACCGACCTTCATCTGGATCATTGACCAGATTCGGGTTATGAATCCAATCCAGACAGAAACCAAAGGAATCCGTCCAATCAAGTTATTTAATGACAAAAATGACCTGTCCTATTATACATATTTGAAGGATTGCCGCTATCAGGTACAGGCTCATTTTATCTGGAATCACAATCGTCCGGAATTATCCGACGACCGTAATGAGCATAAACACCATAATATTGCAAAAAGAATGATTAAAAAAGGCGGAAGAAGAGATATTTTTCTTGGCACACGGGAATGTCAGGGCTATGTCCGTCCCTGTGATTTTGGAACGGGAGAAGGTTTTTATGACAATATTTCCGAATTAAATTTTGGAATGATGTACCATGGCATCACCTACGCCGATGAAGCTTATTCCACAGATACAGCCGGAAAGATGACCGTACGTCTTTGGAATGCGACTATGAAAAAAGGGATTATTTC
>JALEIY010000096.1 GCA_022769785.1 Eubacterium sp. | reverse complement strand
ATATGGAAGGAAGAAAAGGAGCATACGATTCTGGGCGCAATGCACGAAACGCCGCGCGAAGCCGGGAACGAAACCGAAAACAGATGGCTCCGGTACCTTCCGGAAGGCTTAAGAAGCTTCCGGGAAGCGTCAGCGGCCCGGTACAGACCTTTCTTGGTGCGGCGGGGCTGATGATTTTTGGTGCCCTCAGTCTGGGATTTGGACTGGCGGGGCTGGGACTTTCCGCCATAGGAAGTCTGTATTCCGCAACATCGGTGGTTCTGGAAAGTATTTTTTTGCCCCTTACCGCAGTAAGTGGGGTTTTTTTGGGAATCGGCGTCCGTCAGAACAGACGGGCGAGAAGAATTCGTCAGTACAGCAGTCTGTGGGAAGGCAGATCTTATATCGACTTTAAAGAACTGGAAACGCAGAGCCGGCTGCCAATGAAGCGTATTCGCAAGGATGTCGATTACGTGCTTGAACATCAGCTTCTTCCGGAAGCCCGCATTGATGAGGAAGAGACCTGTCTGATTCTGACAGAAGAGGCTGGAAGGCAATATGATGCCGCTAAGCAGGCCCAGAGGGAGAGGGAGGAAGAAGCCAGAAGAAAAGCACAGCGGGAAGCGGACATGGCAGCCGCAGCAGAACAGAATAACGTTTTACTGCAGGGAGAAAAATTCCTGTCTGAGCTAAAGGAACAAAAACAGACGATTTTCTCTCCGGTTATGCAGCCGAAGCTTGATGAACTGGAATTAATTTTAAGCCGGATTGTGGTCTGTATCCGGGAGCATCCGGAGAAAAGCAGACAGATGGACAGGCTGACAGATTATTATCTGCCATCGGTGATGAAGCTGCTGCGGGTATACCAGGAGCTTGAAAAACAGCCGATACAGGGAGAGAATATACAAAAGACCAAGAAAGAGATTGAAGATTCTCTGGATATGATTAATCAGGCATTAAAAACTATGTTTGATGATATGTTCCAGGATGTGGCCATGGATATTTCGTCCGATATCCGGGTACTGGAAATGATGCTGGCAAAAGACGGATGGACGGAGCAGACATTTTCTCCGTCTGGGAGAAAGGAAATATAGGGAGGAACCATGGATATTGAACAATTATTAAAAGAAGGACCGACACTGACTCTTGACCCGATGGAGAAGGCAGCGGCAGAGCTTGCTGAGGTATCGGAAGCGGAAGTAAAACCGGTATTTGAAGAGGAAAAATACCTGACAGAAGAAGAACTGGCACAGGTGGAACAGTTTACGAAACAGATTGATTTGAAAGATTCCACATCGATTCTTCAGTACGGTGCCGGTGTTCAGAAAAAAATGGCGGATTTTTCCGAAGGAACCCTGGAAAAGGTTCGTGCCAAGGATATGGGAGAAATCGGAGATTTGCTCACAGGAGTTGTGGCAGAGCTTAAAGGCTTTGAGGAAGAAGAAGCCAAGGGAATCAAAGGCTTCTTTAAGAAAAAGGCGTCCAAGGCGGAGATTATGAAGCTTCGTTATGACAAGGCGGAGGCCAGTATTGAAAAAATATGCAAAACACTGGAAGGACACCAGATTCAGCTTCTGAAAGACAGTGCGCTTCTTGACCAGCTTTATGAGTTAAACAAAGTATACTTTGCAGAGCTTAATATGTATATTCTGGCAGGGAAAAAGAAACTGCAGCAGGTTCGAACCGAAGAACTTCCTGCACTCCGGGCAAAGGCGGCAGCTTCCGGTATGTCCTCTGATGCCCAGGATGTCAATGACTTGGAAGCGTTATGCAACCGCTTTGAAAAAAAGATTCATGATTTGGAGCTTACCCGTATGGTATCTTTGCAGATGGCACCGCAGATTCGGATGGTGCAGTCCAGTGACATCACCATGTCAGAAAAGATTCAGTCCACTCTGGTCAATACCATTCCGTTATGGAAAAGCCAGATGGTGATTGCCCTGGGTGTAGAGCATTCGAGAAAAGCAGCTGAAGCCCAGAGTCAGGTGTCTGATTTGACCAACGAGCTGCTTAAAAAGAATGCGGAGAAGCTGAAAATGGCCACCCTCGAAACGGCAAAAGAAAGTGAGAGGGGCATCGTGGATATGGAAACTCTCATCGCCACCAACGAAAGCCTGATTTCCACCATTGATGAGGTGATGAGGATTCAGGATGAGGGAAGAGTGAAACGGAGAGAAGCAGAAGCAAAACTGACAGAAATGGAAGAAGAATTAAAGCAGAAGCTTCTTTCCATGAGAAAATAGAGCATTTTAAAGGGGCTGTCGCACTATTAAAAAATAGAGCGCAGCCCCTTTTTAAGGAATCCTTCCCGTAACGGAGGAGTTTGTTCTAACCTTAATTAAAGATACGACGGATTGTTACAATATGGCGATAGCTTGCGTTATTGGTAATCTTGATACCGTCTTTTCGGTTGCTGGCGTGGATGACCTTGTTATTGCCCATGTAAATAGCAACGTGGCCGTTGTAGCAGATGATATCGCCAGGCTTTGCATTTTTGAGACCGTTGACACGTTTGCCTACACTTCTTAATGCATAAGAAGAATGAGGAAGGGATTTGCCGAAATGCTTATAAATACTCATGACAAATCCGGAACAGTCTGCACCGTGAGTCAGGCTTGTGCCGCCCCAGCGATATGGATTGCCGAGGAATCGTCTTGCGTATTCCACAACCTCTTCGCCTTTGCTCTTAGGGTTTGCAGCAGTTCTGCCGTTGGAAGTTTTGATGTATTTGCCCGGAACATAACCGGTTTTACCCTTTACTTTAACTTTTACCCATGTTTTACCAGGAGTAAGAACTTTGACCTTGGTAGACTTGCCGATAGTAATTACCGCATCGGATGTGCTGGTTTTGCCGGCTCTTACCACAAGCTTTTTTGCGCTGGTGCCGCTGATGACATTGGCATATGGACTGGAAGCAGTACCGGATTCTGTGTTGATATAACGTCCCTGTGTATAACCAATCTTGTTGCCAATCTGGATTTTTACCCATTTTGTTCCGCTGGAAAGAACCTTCACCTTATCTCCCTTGTGAACGATTTTGATACATTTGGAGCGGGTGGTCTTTCTGGTACGGATATGTAAAAACTTTGTGTTGATTTTTCCATTTAATACGGCTGCTTCCGCCTGAATCGTGCCAGTCTGTGCCGTCGGCAGAATCGGTGTGCTAAACATAAGTCCTGCAACCAGAAAGCTGATAGCCAGACGTTTCAGTGTTTTTCTCATATTACTAACCTCCCTGTTTGTTATCATAATTATCAGATACCGGAATTATAAAACTTAAATGTGTAGTAAATATGTTTTTTTTCATATTTTTTAATAAAAATGTAATATTCACTAATGAAATCATAAAAAATGCTGCGGAATTTGTGTTTTCACTGGAATTCTTCCGCAGCAAATTTGATTTTTTGGTCATATTTGGTTTTCGCATGGAAAACAAAAAAGCGTTATGCTTCGTAAATGTCAATATAGCTTTTGGGATTGAAGAAGGCATCTTCGTTAATCTGGTAAATGCAACGCTCCCGGTCAAAGGAATCCGGAATCGTTCCTTTAAATAATCCCTCCCGATATGGCATTTCCTGATAGAAAATGGAATCTGCCCGTTTCTTTCCGTTATCTCCCAGAACATAACGGATTTTCTCGATATCTCCGTCAAACCATTTTTCAAAAAGCGGAATGATTTGTTCGCGGAAAACGCGGGCCAGGGAGATAAACGGGTCTTTGTCCGGTGAGGCGAGGAAAAATCCTTCCCCAAGCTGATAATCTGCCCCAAGGAAGTAGGAGAGGCGAAGATTCAGCGTTGCCATCAGTCTTTCCAGAAGGATTCCCTCCACGCGAATACCGCGAAGCACGCTGGAATCTGGAGAAATATGGCGGATGAAAAAGTCCTGCTCAATGGCACTGAGAATGGTATCCTCACAGACGATGCTTCCGCAGGTTGCCACAATATAAAGATTTGATGGAAGACGGAACTTTTCTTTGGAATATGGCAGGGTTATGGCTGTCTCGCTGCTGGTTCCTTCTCTGCGGTTTTCTCTTAATAAAACGGAGGCTTCCCCGAAAAGATGCATCCAGTTCAGGTCGACTTCTTCGAGCATAAGAACATAGCGACCTTCTCCGCATCGATTGGCAAATTCTTTAAAGATACCGTCTCTTACCTGGCCGCCGATGCGGGTTTCAATAAATCCCTCATATCCTTTGGCATTGAAATCCGGATAGGAAATATGGAGAATCCGGTTTTCTTCCACATAGTTGTGATAACTGTCCAAAATGTCAGGCACCGGCTGGATATTTACCATATTGGAGTCCTTTCCTTCGATGATGCCGACAGCAGTCATAATTGCTTCGTGATATTTTCCGGTTTTTACCGGACCTTTAATCAGAGTGTTTTTCGGATAAAGCCGAAATCCCTGTTCTTTCCGGTCGGGATGAGTGGATACCGGAACTTTTTCTTCTGCCGGGATGGCCGGTGTATAAACCGGTGGGGCATAGCTTCCTGTGGAAACTGCCGGAGCAGCAGGAGAAGAGCCTGTGGACGGCCGGCTTTTCGGAGCTTCCCGGGAAGGAGTGCTTTGCGGGATGACAGCCGGTTCGTCCGGTAAATGGGCTGCAGTCGGTTCCGGTTGAGCAGTGTAATCATCATTTTCTTCTTCCATGGCCGGAGACTGCGGCTGTCCGTATCCCTGCAGTGTCCGGGTGATATAATCTGTGGAAGGAGAGTTTACGGCATTTTTGTAAATGACCTGCGGTCCCGGAGTATCTGAGGCTTTGCGATAGACCAGCTTGGAGCCGAGGGCAGAAGCCAGCGGGTCAGCTGCCTCTTCCATGGCTTCTTTTGACGGATAATAATTCTGACAGATATCCGTATAGTAAGAAGCAAATATTTCCATGGAGGTGGACATCAGGCCAATGATATCCTCCTCCTTCATTGTCATGAAATCATTGTAGGAGTAAAGCACGGAGGCTTTGATTTTTTCTCCGGAAGGAGACAGGTCAAAGTTTGCCGTGTCTGTGGTTTCCACTTTAAATGGTGCCGCAGTCATGAGTGTGAGCATATTGCATTTGTCCTGAATATCGAGCATCGCTTCCTCGTTGGAGCAGGACGGGAGATTGAGGGCAATCTCAATATGAACCGCATCTCCCTCCGGTACCGTAAGAAAAGAAATGCTGGCGCCGGTGTATGCATAATCTTCTATATATAAAAGGTCGCAGAAAAGTCCGGCAATCCGTTTTTCTTCCGGCAGGAACCAGTCAGATTTGGCAGCGTATGTAAAATTCGGATATTCTTTCAGAAGAGCCTCCGAGAGCATATGAAAGGTGGTGATACAATCCTCGCCGTCGGCTCTCAGGGATAATGCCTGCTCGGAACTGTCATCGGGGTCAAGAAGGATGCCGCCCTGTCTGGTAAGAAATGCGGCGAGTCTGACAAAACCATTGGCATTATTAAGCTCCACATAGGATTCATCCACCAGATGGGCATATTCGTGCTCGATAAAATCCAGAAGCTCATTCAGCGTCATATAGCCAAAGAGAGAGTAAATGTAAGAACCGTAATCGAGGGTTTCCGGGTCCGGACGTTCCCGGTCCATTTCAAATTCACCCGGATAGGAAACACGGTAATATTTATAAATGTCACGAAGATAATTAAACCGGTGTCCCCGTTCATCGGCATTGCAAATCTGAGTGATGGTGTTGACATTGACATCCTGTCCGTATATTTTCTGGGCACGTGTCTGTACTTCATACTGCATCAGCAGAATGTCGTCGGCACTGATACCCGGGTTGCGGTAATATTTTTCGTAAAGCAGGACCGCAGCGGCAATCCAGACTGCATCTTCCTGATTCGGGCGGGCCTGAAGACTGCGCTCCACATCACTCATAAAGGCGTAATATGCCTGTTCCAGTTCCGGTTTTTGGCTGCCGATGGCTTCGGTCAGCTCCGGCTGAAGCTTTAATTCCAACGTATGTTCCGGCGTTTCTTTGCCCCAGAAGCAGAGATACCACCAGTACTCATTTCCCTTAAAATCTACCTCAGGGTTTAAGCCGTTGGCCTCTCCGAGAACAGCGCCGATGTGATTGAAACGCTCTAAAAGCTCATCCTCCGGTTTGTTGTTATGGAAAGAAAGCTGAAGCAGGGTGGCGGCGTGGTTATAGGAACTGTAAACCTGACAGAGCAAAGAGATGTCCTCCTCGCTGATTTGTCCGGATGCCAGAATGTTGTTCCACTGTTCCGCCGTGTAACGGCTTTTGGTCTGGTAATCCGCTTCGTACTCGTAATCCCGCTGTTTTTGTTTGTCTGTTATCATGGCTGCCTCCTGAAAAATAGAGGCGGACACAGCCTATGTCCGCCCGGTTTATCATGTCCACCGCCGAAATTACTGTCTGTCAGATTCTTCGGCGCTGTCACTGCTGTCTATTCGGAGATAGACAGTCTCAATACGGTTTTTGTCCATTTTTTTGATGGAATAAAGATAATTGCCCTCCATAACGGTCTCTCCCTCTTCCGGAAGATGATCCAAAAGCTCAATCATATGACCGCCGATGGAGTCATAATCCTCGGATTCAATATCGGTGCCGAGTATGTCGTTAAGGTCATCCAGCTTCATGCTACCTTCCACCTCATATTCATTCGTTCCGACACATCGGATGGCTTCCGCTTCGTCTTCGTCAAATTCATCCCGGATATCCCCGACAATTTCTTCAATCAGGTCTTCCAAAGTGATCAGACCGGCAGTGGAGCCGTATTCATCCAGTACCACCGCAAAGCTGATGGATTTGCTTCGCATTTCCTCCAGTAAAACGGAGGTTTTCTGAAATTCGTAGGTAAAAAACGGTTTGCGCAGAAGCTTTCGAAGGTCAAATTCTTCGTTTTTATGAGTTTCCCGGTAAAAAAACAGATCCTTCAGATATAATATACCAATGACGTTATCCTTGGACTCATCATACACAGGAAGACGAGAATACTGTTCTTCCAGAAAAACAGATATCAGTTCATCATAAGACATATCCACAGATGCAAAAGCGATGTCGATACGCGGCAGCATGATATCCTTGGCAACGGAATCACCAAAATCAAACACATTATTAATCAGAGCCTTTTCTTCTTCTTCAATGACACCGTCCTCCTGGCTGACATCCACGATGGTTCGAAGCTCCATCTCCGTCATGGACTGGGATGGATTGGAATCAACACCCAGTAAACGGCATATGAGTTTACTGATGGAGTTTACAATAAAAATCACCGGTGTGAGCAGTGTGGTCAGAAAATATATCGGTGTCGCATAAAGCAGTGCCATGGGCTCATTTAAGCGGGTGGCGGTATTCTTTGGTGTAATCTCTCCGAAAATAAGGATGAGAAGCGTCAGAATACCGGTGGCAAGACCGATAAATGTGCTGGAGCTTTTCCCGAGGCCCGCCTGGTCAGCAAGATGGATGGCCAGAGTCGTGGTCAGGGAAGATGCTGACAGGTTTACAATGTTGTTGCCGATTAGAATAGCACTGAGCATTTTTTCCTGCTGCCCGATGAGTACGAGAAGGCGGGATGCCTTTTTGTTGCCGCTCTCTGCCAGCGCGCGGATTCGGTGCCTGCTTACTGTGGTCAGAGCGGTTTCAGCCGAAGAAAAGAATGCTGAGAGTGCCAGTAAAATCAGTAGAACAATAATCTGTTGTATGGAACTGGGGTCCAAGTCATCATCTCCTTTTTTATCATGTCCGTTTCCGCACAGATTTCACGGAACGGAGCAAAAAATATAATTGGGTTTAAAATGTTGTTATCATTATATTTTATAATGTAGGTAATGTCAATCAATGTCAGGGAATTAATCACGAACACTTGTTTTTTCGGCCGGTTTCTTTTATACTGTAGGTAATGTCAGGAGGAGACGGAAAAATGAAGCGATATTTATTATTTGATCTGGACGGCACGCTGACGGATCCCATGGTGGGAATTACCTCATCCGTGCAGTATGCGCTGTCCCGATTCGGAATAGAGGTCAGATATTTAAAGGAACTGATTCCGTTCATCGGACCGCCGCTGGCGGAATCTTTTCAGAAATATTACGGATTGAGCGTGGAGGAAGCTGAACAGGCGGTGGCATACTACCGTGAATATTTTTCGCCGAAAGGTATTTATGAGAATGAGATTTATCCCGGAATCGCGGATATGCTTTCGCAGCTTCAGGAGTCCGGATTTGAGCTTTATCTTGCCACATCCAAGCCGCATGTTTACGCCAGAAGGATTCTTGAACACTTTGGAATCGCAGATTATTTTTCTTATGTGGGCGGCAGTGAGCTGGACGGATGCCGGGTGAAAAAGGAAGAGGTGATTGCTCACGTGCTCACAACCTGCGGGATTGCTCCTGGGGAGGCACTGATGATTGGTGACAAAGAGCATGATATTAAAGGGGCGGCAGCCTGCGGCGTGGAGTCGGTAGGCGTTCTTTATGGATACGGTTCCCGGGAAGAACTGGTAACGGCGGGGGCGGACCACATTACAGCTTCTGTAGAGGAGCTTTGGGATTATCTGTATAATCAGGACAGGGAAGAGAAGGGAGACGACAGAGTGATACGTTTTGGGATTATCGGAACAGGAAAGATAGCGGACAAGTTTTATCAGGCCAACCGTTTTGGGGCTGATTTTGAACTGACAGCGGTATATTCAAGAACCATGCAAAGAGCCAGAGAGTTCGGCTTTGGAAAAGGCCGGCTGGCATATTTTGATAATCTGGAGGAGTTTGCGGCCAGTGACGCTTTTGATGCGGTTTACATCGCCAGTCCCAACTGCTGTCATCATGACCAGGCGGTGCAGCTGATGCGGGCGGGCAAGCATGTTTTGTGTGAGAAACCGCTGGCATCCAATTATGATGAGGCGGCACATATGTTTCAGGTGGCCGAGGAGGAAAATGTCATCCTGATGGAGGCACTTCGTTCCATTTATACTCCGGGATTTGAGAAAATGACCGAATACATGAAAACCCTGGGAACGATACGCCGCGCCACCTTACAGTACTGCCAGTATTCTTCCCGCTATGATAATTATAAAAGAGGAATTGTGGAAAATGCTTTTAAACCGGAGCTGTCCAACGGAGCCCTGATGGATATCGGTGTTTATACGGTAGCCTGTATGATTCGTCTCTTCGGAGCGCCGAAGTCCATAAAAGCATCCGGCATCCGGCTGGTCAATGGTGTGGACGGAGCAGGAACCATCCTTATGGAATATCCGGATATGCTGGGAGAAGCCATCTATTCCAAGATAACCGATTCGGCCATGCCGAGTCAGATTCAGGGGGAAGATGGCTGTATGCTGATAAAAGAGATGGAGAATGTAAAGGACCTTCGGATTTCCCGCAAAAAAGTGGATCAGGCCATTCATTTTGAGCAGTCCGATAATACGCTGAATCATGAAACGGCGGCATTTATCCGCATGGTGAAGACCGGAACCGGCTGGGAGGCGAGCCGGGACATTACACTGGAGACGATGAAAGTACTGGATGAAGCCAGAAGGCAGATGGACATTCGTTTTCCGGCAGATGAGAAAGAGGTGTTATAGATGACAAATCAGACAGATTTTCTGGAGGCAGTCCGTGAACTGCTGAGAATTGCACAGACCAATGGAAACCAGCTTTCCATGGAGGAAATCAACAATTATTTTTCGGATATGCGCCTGGAGGAGCAGCAGATGGATTTTATCTGCCGCTATCTGGAGTCGAATCAGGTATATATTTCTAACCGGGTTGCCCGTTTTCGGGATGACAGTCTGGAGGAACCGGTGGAGACAAAGGAAGACCCTCTGGATAATGATATGGTCGGTATTTATGCGAAGGAAGCCGGGAAGGCCAGCAGTCTGTCTGGAGAGCAGGAGCAGCTCATTGCCCAGAGATTGATTGTGGGAGATGACCATGCCAGAAGCCTCCTTATTGAAGCGAATCTGTCCTTTGCCATGGAAGTGGCGGCAGAATATAAAGAGAAAGGCATTTTATACAGTGACCTTATTCAGGAGGCTAATATCGGTCTGATGATGGCAGTCAATGAATACGAGCCGGAGATTCACGGCGGATTTGCGGGATATAAGGAGAAAATGATTCGGGAACATCTGGAGGATGCCATTGAGGAGTACAGTCACTCTACCCGCTCCGCTCAGAAAATGGCCAGCAGGGTCAATGAGCTTAACGATATTGCCACGGCTTTTGCCAGAGAGTACGAAAGAGAAGCAAAGCCTTCGGAGCTGGCACAGCGTATGGGCATCACCGAAGAGGAAGTCAGAGAGCTGATGAAGGTTTCTCTGGATGCCATTGCTGTCCTGGATCAGGATAAGATGAATCCGGAGGCCTCCTTCTGAAATGTTGAATATTTGGCAACACGCATCATATAATGAAGGAAGAGGGAACTATGAGATATGAAGAAGATTTGATTGAGGAGATCAGAGAGAAAAATGACATTGTGGATGTGATTTCCGGATATGTCTCTCTGAAAAAGAAAGGCTCCTCATGGTTTGGGCTCTGTCCGTTTCATAATGAAAAATCTCCCTCTTTTTCTGTCAGCAGGGACAAGCAGATGTATTATTGCTTCGGATGCGGACAGGGGGGAAATGTTTATACCTTTTTAATGGAGTATAACCGGCTTTCCTTCGTGGAGGCGCTTTCTGAACTGGCGAGCCGGGCCGGCGTGGAGCTTCCCGAGACTACCCAGTCTCCGGAAGAGAAAAAACAGGCGGATGCCCGGGTCATTTTAAAGGAAATGAATAAGCAGGCAGCGGTATATTATCATTATCTGCTGAAAAGCAGCCGGGGAAAAAAGGCGATGGATTATCTTCAGAACAGAGGAATCAGTCAGGAAATGATTCAGCGTTTTGGTCTGGGATATTCGGATATTTATCGGGATGACCTTTATCAGTTTCTGAAAAGCAAAGGGTATACGGATTATCAGATGAAGGAGTCTTCACTGGTGACCATTGACAGCGTGAGAGGCAGTTATGACAAGTTTATGAACCGTGTCATGTTTCCGATTATGGATGTGAATCAGCGGGTCATTGGATTTGGCGGGCGTGTTATGGGGGATGGAGAACCCAAATACCTGAATTCCAGAGAAACGGTTCTGTTTGATAAAGGGCGGAATCTTTACGGGCTGAACTACGCCAAACGTTCCCGGAATCAGGGAATTATATTGTGTGAGGGGTATATGGATGTGATTTCACTGCATCAGGCGGGATTTACCAATGCGGTGGCACCGCTCGGTACCGCTTTTACACCTAATCAGGTCCTGCTTTTAAAACGTTATACGGACGAGGTAATCCTGTCCTTCGACAGCGATGGAGCCGGTGTCCGCGCTGCATTACGGGCACTGCCGATACTTCGGGAGAATGGTCTGAGAGCCAGGGTTCTTTCCATGAAGCCTTTTAAAGACCCGGACGAGCTGATTAAAGCCGAGGGACAGGAAGGATATCAGAAGAGATTGAACGAGGCGGAGCCGGGACGGATGTTTGAACTCCTGGTGATGGCGGGGGAATATAACCAGCAGGACCCGGACAGCCGTACAGAATTTGTTCATGCGGCAGCCAAAAATCTTGCGGGAATCGGGGATGCCGTAGAAAGGGAAGCCTACATCACCTCTGCGGCCAATCGCTTTATGATTAATCGGAAGGATCTGGAAGATCTGGTCAGCCGTTACGGTGTCGGTTATGAATACGAAAAGGCCAGTCTTCAGTACAAAAAAGAACCGGAAACGAAAGAAAAACAACAGGAAAAAAAGGAAAATCAGAAACAGCAGCCACAGAGAGTCCTTCTGACCTGGCTGGTGGAGGAGCCGGAGATTTATCCGCTGCTTCGTGCCTATATCGGTCCGGATGATTTCCTCACACCGCTGTATCACAGTGTGGCACTGATGCTGTTTGAACAATTGGAAAAAAATGAATTAAATCCCGCCCGGATTACCAGTCATTTTACGGAGGCGGAAGACCAGCGTGAGGTGGCGGCTATTTTCAATACCCACCTTCAGTATGACCCTTCCGTAGAAAAGCGGGATAAAGCACTGTGTGATGTGATAAAAAAGGTAAAGCTCCAGAGCATTGAAGAAGAAATGATTCACACGACGGATATCGTCCGGTGGCAGGAGCTCCTTTCTCAGAAAAATAAAATACAGAAGCTCAAAATTAACCGTCAGAATAATTAAAAAGAAACTGGACAGAATAAAAATAAATTTTCACTGCAGGGTTTATCCGAGAGGATAAACTGTGGTGTAGCAGGCAAAACGGTGATTGGAGGGCGGACTTTGGACAGGGAAGAACAAATTTACAGTAATCAGTTAAATGTCCTGTTTCGGAAAGCGAAGGAACATAAAAATGTTCTGGAAATGGATGAAATCAAGGAAGAATTTCAGGATGTTTTATTGACGCCGGCACAGCTTGACCGGATTATTTCCATTCTGGAGAGCCGGAAGATTGATGTTCTTACCGTGTCCGGTGAGTGCGATGAGGAAGAGGCGGACCCCGGAGAAGAGGTGGAGGAGGCTTTAAGCCTCATGGATTCTGAGAACATTTCCACGGAAGACCCGGTTCGGATGTATTTAAAGGAAATCGGCAAGATTCCTCTTTTAAAACCGGAAGAGGAAATCGAGCTGGCGAAGCGGATGGAAGAAGGGGACCTTAATGCCAAAAAAAGACTTTCAGAGGCCAATCTCCGTCTGACAGTCAGCATTGCAAAGCGCTATGCCGGAAGAGGAATGCAGTTTCTGGATTTGATTCAGGAGGGCAATCTGGGTCTGATTAAAGCCGTGGACAAGTTTGATTATCGAAAAGGCTATAAGTTCAGCACCTATGCGACCTGGTGGATTCGGCAGTCCATAACCAGGGCGATTGCCGACCAGGCCAGAACCATCCGGATTCCGGTTCACATGGTGGAGACCATTAACCGGGTAAACCGCACCAGAAGAAGTCTTGTTCAGGAATTCGGAAGAGAGCCGACGCCGGAGGAGGTGGCGGCAAAAATGGAACTGCCGGTGGAGCGCATTCTCGAAATCTCCAAGATATCTCAGGAACCGGTTTCTCTGGAGACGCCGATTGGGGAGGAAGAGGATAGCCATCTTGGAGATTTTATTCAGGATGAGCATATTCCGGTTCCCGCAGACGAAGCAACCCATTCGCAGTTGAAAATGCAGCTTTCCGAGGTAATGTCAACCCTCTCAGAGCGGGAGCAGAAGGTACTTTCTCTGCGATTTGGCCTGGAGGATGGAAAACCGCACACCTTAGAGGAGGTCGGCAGAGACTTTCAGGTTACAAGAGAGCGGATTCGTCAGATTGAGGCAAAGGCCTTACGAAAACTCCGGCATCCTACCAGGAGCCGGAAGCTCAGAGATTATCTGGAATGAGAAGAAAGATAACCGTATTTTGAGATTATGCAGAAGCTGTGAATCAGCGAAAGTGGGATTAGTGACCAGGAAGATTATTTGTATCAACATTTCAGAAAGATTCCCCTGCTTCAAGCGCACTAAGCGCTAAGCGGTGGGTAATAAATAAAAGGGGATAGAGGATATGGAATTATCAAAACGTTTATCCGTGGTGGCCGGAGCGGTCACTCCGGGGAACCGTGTTGCGGATATCGGCACAGATCATGGATATGTGCCGATAAATTTGTTGAAAAAAGGAAACTGTCCTTCGGCAATAGCTATGGATGTGAACCGGGGACCTCTGGAGCGGGCAAAAGAGCATATTCAGAAAGAGGGACTTTCTGATGTAATCCAGACAAGACTCAGTAATGGACTGGAAAAGCTGCATCCGGGAGAGGTTGACACCATTGTGATAGCCGGTATGGG